>JABAYK010000065.1 GCA_018609045.1 Flavobacteriales bacterium | reverse complement strand
AAAATAAAATCTGTCATTTTTTTGTATAAATGATATCTAGTATTGCCTCCATAAATGCCATGATTTTTATTTGGGTAAACCATCAAATCAAATTGTTTGTTGGCGTTTACTAAAGCAGTTATCATTTCCATTGTATTTTGGTAATGCACGTTATCATCTGCTGAACCATGAACCAATAAAAAGTTTCCTTTTAAGCTGTCAACATGATTTATAGGTGAATTATCATCATATCCATTGGCATTGTCTTGTGGGGTTTGCATGTATCTTTCAGTATAAATACTATCGTAAAAACGCCAATTGGTAACAGGAGCTACGGCAATAGCTGTTTTAAAAACATTGGCACCTTTAAATAAACAAAGAGAAGACATGTAGCCACCATAACTCCATCCCCAAATGCCTATTCTAGAAGCATCAACGTAAGGTAATTCAGCAAGTTTTTGGGCTGCAGCAATTTGGTCTTGGGTTTCATATTTACCTAGTTCTTTGTAGGTAACTTTTTGAAAATCAGCTCCACGAGCACCTGTTCCTCTATTGTCTACAGAAACTATGATATAGCCTTGTTGAGCTAGCATTTGATGCCAATAAAAGTTTGAGCCTAGCCATTGGTTTTTTACTGTTTGTGAACCTGGTCCGCCATAAACATGCATTAAGACCGGATACTTTTTGTTTTCATCAAAATCTTTTGGTTTTATGATGTAAGCATTTAGACTAAGATTCTCTGAAATTTTTAATGAAGTAAACTCTGCTGGTGATAAATCAAATTCTTGTAAAGTTTTGTTGAGGTTTTCGTTATTTTTTAAGGTTCTAATTACCTTTCCAGTATTATCGTTTAGTGTAATTACACTCGGTTGATTAGCGGTTGAATAGGTGTTTATGAAATACTTAAACCCATTTGAAAAGTTGGCATCATTCCAACCCTTTAAAGGCGTTAAATTCTTTTTTGATTTTCCTGATGATTTGATAGAATAAATATTTCTTTCAGTCGGAGAAGCTTCGGTTGAACTGAAGTATATTAAATCAGTGGAGGCATCATAACCCAGATATTCATCAACTTGCCAATTGCCAGAGGTTACTTGAGCTTTTTTCTTGCCATCTAAACTGTACTTGTAAATGTGTTTAAATCCGTTTTCATCTGATGTCCAAATAAAACCTTTGTTCTCAGGTAAAAAGCTTAAATCATCATCTATATCTATATATGCGTTAGATTTTTCATTTAAAATAAGATTTGCTTTACCAGTATTTCCATCAACTAAAAATAAGTTCAAATCATTTTGGTTGCGGTTTAAAGTAATAACTGAAAGTTGGTTGGCATTTGCCCATTTTATTCTTGGAATATACTCGTAGTTTTCTAATGATGCTGAAATTGACTTTTTGGCAACGATATCGAAAATTTTTATTTCGACTTTAGCATTGTCCTCTCCCGCTTTTGGGTATTTAAATTCATATTGATTTGGATAAAGCTGGCCATACATTGCCATGTTAAATTGTTTTACTGTTTCTTCATCAAATCTGTAATAGGCCACTTTTTTTCCATCAGGACTCCAAAAAAATGCTTGGTCAAAACCAAACTCTTCTTCGTAAACCCAATCTGTACCTCCATTAATTATTTTGTTCCATTCGCCATCATTGGTAATTTGAAATTCTTCGTTGGTTTCTAAGCTCTTCACAAAAAGGTTATTTTCTTTTACAAATGCAACCCTTTTTCCATCGGGAGAAAACTCTGCAAGTCTTTGCTTTTCACCTTTTGTTAATTTGGTAAGCTTTTCAGTTTTTAAATTATAAATATAGTATTGCCCTTTGGTTGAATGTCGGTAAATTGGTTCTAATTCTGTACCAATTAAAACTTGATTTTCATCTGCTGAAAAACTGTAAGAACCTATAGAAAGAGGTTTTTCTTCGCCTTCAGGCAACAAAACAATTGATTGCAATATTGGCTCAACAAGTTCACCAGTTTTGTAAGAATATTTGTTGATTACATTTCCACCTCTATCTCTATCAAGAGTGGTATAATGTAGCCCATCATTCATAGAATTTAGGCCATAAACATAATCGCTTCTAAAAGTGCCTTTTCCCCAAATATCTTCAAGGGTGATATTAGGTTGGGCAAAAGCAGTTGAAAAACAGGTGAAAAGTATTGTTAGAATTGATAAAACTCTATTCATAATTACTAAAATTTGTGGGTTGCCGAAAGTAATAAAACACGTTTAAATTATTTCAAATTCTTTACAAAAGGAAAAATGAAGTTGACTATTATTTTAGAAAGGTTAGTTGCGGTCTTTATTTTTTTAGGAGTTTTTTTTAAAATTCTTCATTGGCCTGGTGCTGCAGCTTTGGTTTTATTTGGTGGAATTATTTATTTGTTGGTTGTTGCTTTTAAATTAGTCAGAAACTTTAGAAGCAAATGGCTCAATGAAAAACTGAAATGGGGGAATTTTTTTACGGTTATTTCAGGTTTATTTTTAATCGCTTCTATTATTTTTTTTCAACAGCATTATCCTTATGCTAAAGAGTTGGGAGTTTTCGGAGTTTCAATTCTTGTTGTTGCAATTATTTTAACTCGATGGAGATTGGCTTTAGAAAAGCGGCACATGGTAATTGCCGCAACATTTATTTTTTGGTCCTTGTCTAGTATTATTTACTCCATTGAACATCAGCAATTTCATCATGAAATTCATAAACAAATATTAAATTTAAGAAGTCTTAGCAAAGAAAAACTAGCTAAAAATCAAGAAACTAATAACTATTATAAGGTCTCAAAATTTTGTAATACCATCGACTCTTCCATAATTACTTTAGAGGCAGAAATTATTCATAGCTTTTATACTAATTCAAATATTACCATAGAAGGGGGTTATCCACAAAAAATAAATTTTGGATCGTTAAACCTTTATGAAGAATTATTTTTTTTTAGCAATTTCGGGCAACATATAAATGAAACTTTTTTTCAATTATTTAACAGCTCAGACAAAGACCTTACTTCGTTTTTGAAAAAATATGAATTTCAAGAAGGAATAGATTCTGACCTTGAGATTTATAGCTTCTTTATGGAAGGGAAAATAGACCATACTTTTATCTTTTATACTTGGTTTTTAGAAGAGTTAAAACTTTATGTTATAGACTACTTTTTTATAGATTCTGAAAATTCAAACTTTGAAAATTTGGTAATAAATCAAAATGTTGGTCTTAATCAGAATATTAAAAATTTTCTTTATCGGCAAGGCCAGTTAAGGGTTTCATTGATAATTGCAACCCTATTTTTTATACTTACACTATACCTTAATAAAGTTGGAGTCATAATTCAATTCCAAAAGCCCCTTATTTTTTTAGGTCTTTTTATTTTCTTAGAATTTATTCTTTTAACCATAGATCCTTTCTTGCAAATTCAAATAGAGAATAACTATATAATTTCAATGCTTGAAGTAGGCTTAGCAGCCTTAATCATTCCATTTCATAGCATGGTTGAGCATAATTTGTATCAAAACGAAAATCAAAATGAACCAGAAAGACCTTAAATTTTTTGAATCAAATTTTTCTAAAATTCTTTTTTTCGATCAAGAAAACTTAAAGAAGTACAGCCATGATGAAACTGAAGATTTAAGTTTTTTGCCGAATGTAGTTTTGAAGCCTGAAGATACAAAACAAGTTTCCCAAATTTTAAAATATTGCAACGAGAATAAAATTCCTGTTACTCCTTCGGGCGCAAGAACAGGCCTGAGCGGTGGAGCATTACCAATTAATGGTGGTGTTGCTTTAAGTTTAGAAAAAATGAATTCTATTGTAGAAATTGATGAAAAAAATCTTCAGGCTACAGTTGAACCTGGTGTAATAAATCAAGTTTTTCAAGAAGCAGTAAAAAGTAAAGGACTATTTTATCCACCTGACCCTTCAAGTTGGGGAAGTAGTTTTTTAGGCGGCAACGTTTCTACCAATGCTGGCGGGCCAAAAGCTGTAAAGTATGGCGTAACCAAAGATTATATTTTGAACCTTGAAGTGGTTTTACCAAATGGTGAAATTATTTGGACTGGCGCAAAAGTCCTCAAAAACTCAACCGGTTACAATCTTACACAGTTAATGATTGGGAGTGAAGGAACTTTAGGAGTTGTTACCAAAATTGTGGTTAAGCTAATTCCATTACCAAAACTCAACAAGTTAATGTTGGTTCCTTTTTTTAATGCTCAAAATGCTTGTGAAGCTGTTGCTGATGTTTTTAGAGCAGGGATTACACCGTCAGCTTTAGAGTTTATGGAGCGCGATGCCATTGATTGGACTTTAAGGTTTGTAGATGATATTGTAATAGATGTTAAAGATGAGGTTCAAGCCCATTTGCTTGTTGAGGTTGATGGCAACAACGAAGAGGTTTTGCTTTCTGATTGCGAAAAAATTATGGAAGTAATGGAAGCGCATAATTGCGATGAGATTTTATTTGCTGAGACCGAAGCCCAAAAAGAAAGTTTGTGGAAGTTAAGAAGAAGGGTTGCAGAAGCTGTAAAATCTAATTCGGTTTATAAAGAAGAGGATACTGTTGTTCCCCGATATGAAATGCCTAAATTATTAAAAGGTGTAAAAGAAATTGGAAATAAATATGGCTTTAAATCGGTTTGCTATGGCCATGTTGGCGATGGAAATTTACATGTAAACATTATTAAAGCTGATTTAGATGATAAAACTTGGAATGAAGTTTTACCCATTGGGATTAGAGAAATATTTACACTTTGTAAATCTTTAGGAGGCACAATTTCGGGAGAACACGGAATTGGCTTAGTTCAAAAAGATTATTTAGACATTGTTTTTTCTGCCACCGAAATTGCACTTCAAAAACAAATTAAGAATGTTTTTGACCCAAATGGAATAATGAACCCTGGGAAAATATGGAGTTAATTGTTTGAATTTAAGGTTTTTATTTTTAGTTGTCTATTTTGTTGAAATAAAAAATCGTACATAAAAAAAGCAAAGTTTTTTTTTGTTAAAATTATGTACATTTATTAAAATTGCTTAATTTTGGTTTATATTATAAAATCGTTGACCTTATGAACGATATTGATTTTTTTAAAAACTTAGAAACATTTAAATTAAAAAAGACAATAAATCATGGTAAAAGGTATTTGCTTGATAAAATTGATTGGAACCTACCCTTAATAATAATTTTGGGGGCTCGCGGAACAGGCAAAACAACCTTAATGTTGCAAAAAGCAGCAACTTTAAATCCTAAAAAATCTATTTATTTAAGTCTTGATCATCCATATTTTGAAGGCAATAGACTTTATAAATTGGTGGAGTCTTTTTATATGAATGGCGGCAGAAGTGTATTTTTAGATGAAGTACATAAGTACGAACATTGGGCAAAAGACATAAAGCATTTAACTGACACTTACGATGGGCTAAAACTTGTAGTTACAGGTTCATCAGCAATAGAAATTTCAAAACAAAAAGCAGATTTGAGCCGGCGTTCAGTAGTTTTTAATTTGCCGGGCTTATCCATAAGAGAGTTTTTACTTTTCGATAAGAACATTCATGTTCCAGTTTATTCTTTAAATGATATTTTAAAAAATCATGTAAAAATTGCCTCAGAAATTTCCGAGAAAATTGATATTATCAAAGTGTTTTCAAATTATATGAAACACGGTTACTATCCTTTTTTTTCTGAATCGAAGCAATATTATAATTTTAGATTGGCAGCTGCAGTAACTCATTTAATCGAGTCTGATTTACCTCCAATTTTTAAGGCAGGTTATAAAACTATCAGAAACTTAAAGAAACTTTTATATATCCTTGCGCAAGAAGTTCCGTTTAAACCTAATATTACCAAGTTGGCGCAACGTATGGAAATTAACCGAAATCAGGTGTTGCAATTGTTAGATAATTTAAATGATGCCGAGCTTATTAATTTATTAAAAACAGATTCATTAGATTTTGGTTACTTAACCAAACCAGAAAAGGTATATTTAAATAATCCCAACTTATCTTATGCATTGAGCGATATTCCTCCTGCCATTGGAACTTTACGAGAGTCTTTTTTTTATAATCAACTAAAGCAAAATCATAAAGTTACCGCGCCAAAATATGGCGACTTTTTAGTTGATGAAGAATTATTATTTGAAGTAGGAGGGGAGAATAAAGCTTGGAATCAAATAAAAAATTTGCCATCTTCTCATTTGGCAATTGATGGAATAACAGTAGGCAATGGAAACCGAATACCTTTGTGGCTGTTCGGGTTTATGTATTAAAATAAATAGTAATGAAAATAATATCTTGGAATGTAAATGGCATAAGAGCGGTTGTAAAAAAAGACTTTAAAGAAAAGTTTGAATCTTTAAATGCTGATTATTTCTGTTTACAAGAAACCAAAGCCCAAGATGAACAAGTTGCAGAGGCTTTGGCAGAAATAAATAACTTCCAATTAAGCTCAAATTCAGCTGTAAAAAAAGGATATTCAGGTACAGCCATCTTATCGAAAGAAAAACCAATTTCGGTTCAAAAAGGAATGGGAATTGAAATTCATGACCAAGAAGGAAGAATTTTAACCACTGAATTTGAGCATTTCTTTTTGGTGAATGTTTATGTGGTGAACTCAAGCTCGGGACTAAAAAGACTAGATTACAGAGAGCAATGGGACAAAGACTTTTTAAATTATTTGAAAAGCCTAGAAGAAACAAAACCAGTTATTGTTTTAGGAGATTTTAATGTTTGTCACCAAAGAATTGATATTGCTCGACCTGACTCAAATTATAATAAATCGCCAGGTTATACCCAAGTTGAAATTGATGGCATGACTAACTTTTTAGAAGCTGGTTTTGTAGATACTTTTAGGGCTTTGCATCCAGATGAAGTTGCTTATTCTTGGTGGAGCTACAGGGCAGGAGCAAGGGAGAAAAATATCGGTTGGCGTTTAGACTATGTTTTGGTTAGCCAATCAATTTTTTCGAAAGTAAAAACATCTTTTATTCTTCCAAATATAGACGGTAGCGACCACTGTCCTGTAGGAGTTGAAATAGATTTTTAAGATTTTAATTCTTTTGCTAAGTATTTGGCGGTAAAACTTGTTTTGTGTTTGGCTACTTTTTCTGGCGTGCCTTCGACAATAATTTTTCCTCCACCTTTTCCACCTTCTGGCCCAACATCAATTATATAATCTGCAACTTTAATAATATCCATGTTGTGTTCAATAACCAAAACAGTATTGCCTTGGTCAACTAGCTTGTAAAGCACCTCCAGCAATATTCTAATATCTTCAAAATGAAGGCCAGTTGTAGGTTCATCTAAAATGTAAAAGGTTTTGCCTGTGTCTCTTTTAGAAAGTTCGGTTGCTAATTTTACCCTTTGGGCCTCTCCTCCCGAAAGGGTTGTAGAGGATTGCCCAAGTCTAATGTAACCTAACCCAACATCTTCGAGAGTTTTAATTTTTAACAGAATAGAAGGTATATTTTCGAAAAACTTGACAGCCTCTTCTACAGTCATTTCTAAAACATCGCTAATTGATTTCCCTTTGTACCTAACTTCTAGCGTTTCTCTATTGTATCGTTTGCCTTGACACGTATCACAAAGCACGTAAACATCAGGTAAAAAGTTCATTTCAATGGTTTGCAAGCCTGCGCCTTTGCAAGTTTCGCATCTGCCACCTTTAACATTAAATGAAAATCTGCCTGGTTTATAGCCTCTAATACTCGCTTCAGGAAGTGAAGAAAATAGTGTTCTTATATCAGTGAAAACTCCTGTGTAAGTTGCAGGATTTGAACGAGGAGTTCTGCCAATTGGAGCTTGGTCAATATCAATAATTTTATCAATATGTTCAATGCCTTTAATCGATTTGTAAGGCAATGGTTTTTTTCGAGCGTTGTAAATTTCTTTATTTAAAATAGGATAGAGAGTTTCGTTAATCAAGGTAGATTTTCCACTTCCAGAAACTCCTGTAACACAAATAAACTGCCCTAAAGGGAATTCTACCGAAACATCTTGTAAGTTATTCCCGCTTGCACCAATTAGTTTTATTTTTTTACCGTTTCCCTTTCTTCTTTTTTTAGGGATTTCAATTTTTCTTTTGCCTGTTATATAGTCTGCTGTAAGGGTATTTAACTTTATTAAATCTTCAGGTTTTGAAACCGCTACAATTTCGCCACCATGCTCACCTGCTTTAGGACCAATATCAACAACCAAATCAGCATTTAAAATCATGTCTTTATCATGCTCAACAACAATTACAGAGTTGCCAATGTCTCTCAAATCTTTTAGCGCCGTAATTAATCTATCGTTATCGCGTTGATGCAAACCAATGCTCGGCTCATCTAAAATATAAAGTACGCCAACCAGTTTAGAGCCTATTTGAGTTGCCAATCTAATTCTTTGAGCTTCTCCTCCCGAAAGTGAACGAGAGCTTCGATTTAGGGTTAAATAATCTAGGCCAACATCTAGCAAAAAGCCAATTCGAGCTCTAATTTCTTTCAAAACATCTCTTGCGATGATGTTTTGTTTTTCGGATAATTTTTTTTCAATTCCTTCAAACCAACTGCCCAATTCTACAATATCCATTTGGGCTAATTCTGCAATGTTTTTTTCGTTGATTTTGAAATTTAACGATTGCTTTTTTAACCTTGTACCTTCACAAACAGGACAATTAGATTTATTCATAAATCCCTCGGCCCATCTTTTAATGGTGTTCGTAGGGTTTTCTTCAAATTGCCTTTGCAACAAATTGGCTATCCCTTCAAATTTTACATTATAAGATTTTGAAATGCCTACAATTTCTGAAGTAACCTCAATCTCATCATCGGTGCCAAACAGTAGCACACGGATAGCTTCATCAGAAATATCTTTGATAGGAGTGGTAAGTTTAAAACCATACTTTTCTCCAATGGCCTCTATTTGGGTGTAAACCCAGCTATTTTTAAAAGCGCCAAGTGGAGCAATTCCTCCTTTTTTGATTGATTTTGTATTGTCTGGAATTATTTTACTCTGGTCTATTTCAGATATTTCTCCAAGTCCATTACAGTTTGAGCAAGCTCCGTAAGGTGAGTTAAATGAAAATAGGTTTGGGGCAGGCTCATCATAAGAAATACCTGTAGTTGGGCACATTAAGTTTTGGCTGTAGAACTTAGTTTCTTCAGTATCGTGGTTCATAATAATCACAGAACCATTTCCGTGTTTCATGCCTAATTGAAGGGCTTCTTTAATTCTTATTTGTTGTTCTGCATCTACTTTAATTCTGTCAACCACAACTTCAATATCATGAATTTTGTAGCGATCAACTTGCATGCGTTCAACAATATCTTTTACCTCGCCGTCAATTCTAACTTTTAAAAAACCTTGTTTTCTAATACTTTGAAATAAATCTCGATAATGGCCTTTTCTTCCTTTAATTAGTGGGGCCAAAACCAATATTTTTTTTCCTTCAAACTGCTCTAAAATCAGGTCTTTTATTTGTTGCTCAGAGTATTTTACCATTTTTTCTCCTGTATTGTAGGAGTATGCATCGCCAGCTCGGGCGTAAAGCAATCTTAAGAAATCATAAATCTCAGTAATGGTTCCAACTGTAGATCTAGGGCTTTTATTTACTGATTTTTGCTCAATAGAAATTACAGGGCTTAGACCATTTATTTTGTCAACATCTGGTCTTTCTAAATTTCCTAAAAACTGGCGAGCGTATGCCGAAAAACTTTCAATATATCGGCGCTGACCTTCAGCAAAAATTGTATCAAATGCCAAAGATGATTTTCCACTTCCACTAAGCCCTGTAAATACAACTAATTCACCACGATTAAATGCTAAATCAATATTTTTAAGATTATGGGTTCGGGCCCCAAAAACCTCTAATTTTTCTTCTTCGGGTAAATTGTATTCGTCCACTTGAAAGTATTAAATCGCGAATTTAACATTAACAAGTGGTTATTGTTTTTTGCGGGCTATTCTTGTTTAGAATTAATTACAAAAAAGTCTAAGTATTCTTTTTTTGGAAGTTGAATTTTGTAATTTCTTCTAGAGGTATTTGGTAGTGTTTTGTCTCTTAACCAAGGGTTAAATTGTTTTAAAACCTTGTAGTTTATGCCATGGTCTTGCGAGAAATGAGCTAAATTATTTATAGTGGTATCTACAGGTAAAAACTCTGTTTCTACTTGCTTGTAAAGGTCTTTTTCTCTAAAGTTAAAACCAAAATTACTCGGGTTAGATAAGATTTCTTTAGCAGCTAAAATTCTAAAAACATATCTAGAGGTTTCTTCACTCAAAAGCAAATCATAATAGGAGTTTACATGTTGTCTTTCTAGTTGTTTTTCTAAACCACTTATGCCCATATTGTATGAAGCCGCAGCCAATGTCCATGACCCAAATTTTTCTTTGGCTGTTTTTAAATAATTACAAGCCAATCTTGTAGATTTTTCAAGATGATACCTTTCGTCAATAGCTTCATTAATTTCTAAACCACCTTCTTTTCCGGTAGTTTTCATTATTTGCCAAAATCCAGCTGCACCTGCTGGTGAAACTATATTGGTTAAACCACTTTCGATTAAAGCCAAATATTTAAAATCATCAGGTACACCTTCTTCTTTTAAAATCTGTTCAATTATTGGAAACCACTTATTAGACCTTTTGAGGTATAGCATGGTGTTAGATTGCCAATAGGTATTTACCAAAAGCTCTCTATCTAATTTTTCTTTTACATCTAAAAGCTGAATAGGAACAGTTTCTTCAGCGAAAGCTAAGGTTTTAGGAATATTTAAAGAGTAAATTTTATAATCTTTTCTAAAAAGCTCAGTAAAGGTTAAATCCTCCTTTTCTTCGTCAACTGAGAAAACAAAAAGGTTCGATACGAATATTCCAACAATGAAAAATGAAATAATTAGTAGAATTCTAGTAGTCCACTCTTTCTTCAATGTTTTTTTTTCGTTCATGAGATGATGTTATTTGATTATACAAATCTCTCATTTTATGTTTGCGGGTAATACGATAAATCCAAAAGAAATGAACAACGAAGTAGGCAAAACATCCTAAGGTATACCAAGTATTCCAATTTATTTCAGTTGCTATTACTGCAACAATAACTCCTGATGATACTAGGCTAATTGCTCCAATTACAACCGCCACAATTTGGTCTGATAAGCCATGGTAAGATAAATGATGTGTGGTGTGGTCTTTTCCTCCTACAAAAGGCGATTGCCCTCTGAGTAACCTATTTATTATAACTGTAGTTGTATCTATTATTGGAATAATGAAAGCCAAGCCCACGAAGGTAATTTGCTTGGTTGGGAATTCTAACCCGCTTGGTTCTTTGTAGTTCCACAAATAAATAATAGCGAAGGTTGAAAGAAATATTCCTAAAAACTGACTTCCTGTATCTCCCATAAACATATTGGATGGGTGCCAATTAAAAATGAGAAAACCTAACAATGCTCCAAAAACGGATATTAAGCTTGTAATTAGAAACGGATCGGATGAATTAGCTCCTTGAAAAAATGCAATAACCAAAATGGTAGCAATTATAGATGATGATACTGTTGCAGTAATTGCATCCATATTATCTAACATGTTAATAGAATTCATTACTGCTACGACCCAAAATATGGTTAAAAGATAATTTAGAATTTCGCTTGAAAAAAGAGTAATATAAGTCCCGGTAGAAATTAAAAATAAAGCAGCTAAAAGCTGAACAGAAAATTTTAAAATTGGTTTTGTGTTGTATGCATCGTCAGACAAACCCATTAAAAAGGCAATACCGAAGGCCATCAAAATACCAAGGTTTTGAATGTTAATTCCATTAGCATTGTTGTTGAAAATGATGGTATATATAGAGTAACAAACAAGAAAAACAATGTAAAATGTAATACCACCCAATGATGGTTTTTGCTCTGACGCCCATCTTACGATTCCTTCAACTACATTCCTTTTTCCTAAGTTTCTAGAAAACTTTAGCATTATACTATTAAGCACAACAGAAAGAAAGAAGCAAAAAATAAATTAAATTAAATACCTAAGTGGGGTAGATTCTATCACGGCTACAAGATATAATTTCTAAGTCGAAATTTACATAAAATGTTAAAACAAACTCTTGAAATTTTTAAAGAGTTGATTGTTCTCATCTTTTTCAGAAAGTATTGGATTTTCTACTCCCCAATTGATATTTAGGTCTTTATCATTCCATAAAATACCATCTTCAGATGCTTTGTTGTAATAATTAGTGCATTTGTAATTAAAAATCGTATTGTCTCTTAACGTTACAAAGCCATGAGCAAAACCCGGAGGAATGTATAGCATTGTTTTATTCTCTTCATTTAATTCTAGGGCAAAGTGTTCGCCATAGGTTTTGCTATTTTTTCTTATGTCAACTGCCACATCAAACACAGAGCCCTTAATTACTCTAATTAGTTTGCCTTGAGCAAAAGGATTGTTTTGAAAATGGAGTCCTCTTAAAACACCTTTTTGGGTTGATAAAGATTCGTTGTCTTGAATGAACTTGGCATCAAGTCCGATTTCGTTAATTTTTTGGTAAGAAAACGATTCAAAAAAATATCCTCGATTATCTTCAAAAACTTGGGGTTGAATCACCAAAACGGCATCAAAAATTTTATCTAGTAATTTCATTATTTCTTAAAGTATTTGGCAAAAACTCCACCTTTTGGTTTTGGATTATCTGAGTAATAACCCCCACCATAACCATAGCCATAACCGTAGCCATAACCGTAGCCATATTTGTATGAGTAAGAATTTTTCATAACATCTACACCATTTAGCACAACACTTAAATTGGTGATTTTATTTTCGTTTTTTACTGAAATATCTTCGTTATACATCCAATATTAATTGGCATTAATCAAGTTAACTAGTAAAATGGTTGTGGTAATTAAAGATACAATTGGTGTAATTTCTCTCAATGCATCTGAAGCAATGTTAAGTCTTGGTTCTACATAAATAATATCGTTTGCTTGCATTACCATATCTGCGTCAGAAAGCCCATCAATTGTAGATAAATCTACTTGAAAAACCTTTGGTTCTTTGCCTTCTGCCAAACCTCTAATTACTTTTATTTTATAGGCTTTACCTGTTTGTGTAACTCCTCCAGATTGAGCCAAAGCTTCTATTAAACTAATGTTTTCATTTACCAAAGGCACTACAGTGCCTAGTCCATCGGTTCCATTAAAAACCAAAACTCGTCTGTTTTGAACGGTAAGAACCACAAAAGGATCATTGTAAAAAGTAGAAAACTGTTTTTGTAAATACAATTCGGTTTCTCTAATGGTTTTACCCGCAAGTTTAACATAGCCTAATATGGGAACTTTTACAGTAGAATCTGGCAAAACCAAATACCTAAATCCATTTTGCGTCATTTGCATCATTTGAGCTCCTCCGCCACCTTGTTGGCCCGAGTTGTTCATCATGTCAATTATTTTAAAACCATCGTTGGCAAATAATTGAAATGAAATGAAATCGTTTGGTGAAATTTTATATTGACCGGAAAGGGTGTCTGGGGGAATGTCAAATTGATATTTCTTGTCGGTTCTAAACATTATACTCGGGTTCAAAATTCTACAGCTACCCAAGCTTAAACCTATTAAAACTATTAGAATAAATCTAAATTTCATCTTTAAAAATTAGCCTTCAAAAGTATTAATTAATATGGGGATTACCGAACATTTTGTAAAAGTGAATTGTAGAGGTTTTTCATGTCATTTACGAGTCTATCGTAAGAGTATTTTTTGATAATTTCTTCCCTTCCTTGTTCGCCCATTTTTAAGCGCTCTGTTTTATGTGTAACTAAATACAAAAGCTTTGTAAAAAAATCGAATTCTTTTTCTACATCAACCAAATAACCCGTTTTACCTTCCGCTACAATGTTTTCAATTCCACCTACATTGGTGGAGATTACAGGTCTTCCTGATGCTTGCGCTTCAATTAAACTAACAGGAGTACCTTCATTAAATGAGGTTAAGGTAATAATATCTAAGCCTGCATAAGCTACATCTACATCGTGCATCCAAGAAGTAAAATGCAAATGTTTTAAAGGGTGCTTTTCGCCGGGTTTGTTATATCCTAAACCAACTCTTGTTGCTTCAAGTTTTAAATTATTCATCAATTCGCCATCGCCTATAATAAATGCTTTTATAGGCTGTGTGGTAAAATCTAATACATGCTTTATAGCCTTTAAAAATAGTTTATGGTTTTTAACTGGTACAAGCCGTCCTATTATTCCAATTGCAACTGCATTTTCGGGAATTGCATGTAATTCTCTGAAGTTTTTTCTTTTTTCTTCTTGATTTTCTTTGAAACGGTTTAAATCAAAGCCTAAAGGAATGACTTCAAATTTTTGGATTGGTCCAATTTTATGCTCTTCAACTAATTCTTCTTTTTGTCTATTGCTAATGGCAATAATTTTAGTCGATTGACTCGCTAAATAACGCTCAATTGTTTTGTAAAAGGCCGTTTTTAGCTTGCCGAAATAAGAATGAAAAACATGGCCATGAAATGTATGAATTACAATTGGTACATTTAAGCTTTTAGCTGCTAAGCGTCCTAAGGTGCCTGCTTTTGAGGCATGTGTGTGTACAATATCAGGTTTTGTGGTTTTTATGATTTCTCTAATTTCTTGGTAGGCTTTGT
>JABAYK010000087.1 GCA_018609045.1 Flavobacteriales bacterium | reverse complement strand
CTTTTGTTCCTAAGGCTACAAAACAAGTTTTTGGGGAAGTCAACCCTATTAATCAAAAACAATTATTCAATTACTTAACCAACTCAGGGCTTTCGCCTAGTGCTTTAAACACCTATTTATTAAATCCTCTCGAATTCTATTTTAGATATGTAGAGGGTGTGAAAGAACCCGAAGAGTTGTCTGAGCAAATGGAAGCTTCTACTTTGGGAGATATTGTTCACGGTATTTTACAAATACTTTATGAAGGTTTTGATTTAAAAATTGAAAATGAACAAAACCTAAAGGTTGCCCAAAAACAAGTTAAACCCTTGCTCGATAAAGAGTTTAAAAATAGGTTTGGTCATTTACCAAAGATTTCTGGAAAAAATGTTTTGATAAAAGAAGTAATCAAAAACTTTATTGAAGGAGTAATAATGTTTGATATTGGTAATTCAAAGTTTTCTTTGTTAGGGTTAGAAACTAACCTTGAACACTATTTAGAAATTGATAACCAAAAAATAAAATTACGCGGTAATGCCGATAGAATAGATTTATTTAAAAACACCTATCGCATTATTGATTATAAAACAGGCTTTGTTGATAGCAAAGAGTTAAAAATTGAAACTATTGAAGAGCTTTTTGATGATGGCACAAAACCAAAGGCTTTACAGCTACTTTATTACGGCTACTTATTTTTTAAATCAAAAAATGATTCTGAAGATTTAAGAATCTCATCAGGAATCATTTCTACCCAAAACACCTCCTCTGGTTTAATGAACCTAAAAATTAGAAATTCTGAAATTTTAACCGCTGAACATTTCACATTATTTGAAGAAAATTTAGTAAAATGCATTTCAGGTATAATAACCACAAAAAAGTTTAAAGAAGAAATTTACCCAAAATTCTCTCCTTTTTTTCAATAGTGTAGCTTCTTAAAAAGCCACTTTTATTTTTTGCTCGATTAATAATAATTTTTAATTATGTTTGGGGTTAAATTTAAATTTAGGTTATTACTATTGTAATAATTCCAATTAAAGACATTAAAACCAAATCTATGAAGAAAGCATTACTTTCAATTTCCGCTCTGTTTCTTTCTTTTATTTTAACGGCTCAAACCTATACCTTCACCACCGGAGGTGCAACAGGAAATTTAGGCCCCAGTCAAACACAACTTAATGCTGCTTATGCTGGTACTCCCTTGGCAGGAGCTGTAACTAGTAATTCTGGTATTCAAATTTGGACAGTACCATCAAGTGGCAATTATAAAATAACAGCTATTGGAGCCCAAGGTTTTGGACCATTTGGGGGAAGAGGAGCCCAAATTGAAGGCGAGTTTGCATTATCTGCAGGCCAACAATTAAAAATTTTAGTAGGTCAACAAGGCGCTTGTTGCGCTGGCGCCGGAACCAACCAATATGGTGGTGGCGGAGGTTCTTTTGTAACCGATAATAACAATTCTCCATTTGTAGTTGCTGGTGGTGGCGGTGGTTCATGGGCAATAACCCATACAACTACAACAGATGCTTCTTTAACGACTTCAGGAAATACTGCTGCTAATGGATCTCCTAACGGGGCAGGTGGCATCAACGGACAAGGTGGAGCTTCAGCTTCATCAGGTGACGGCGGCGGCGGACTGTTAGGAAATGGTTTAGGAACCGCAGGTGGTTTTGCTTTTGTTAATGGCGGAAACGGAGGAACAGCAACCAATGGTGGCACAGGAGGCTTTGGCGGCGGAGGCGGCGGAAGCAGCTGGAACAATAGAAGAGGCGGCGGCGGCGGCGGCTACAGTGGCGGTGGCGGTTCTCATGGATCAACTAGCCTAAACTGCGAAGGCGGCGGAGGTGGATCTTTTAATTCTGGCATTAATCCATTAAATATTGCTGGTGTAGGTTTAGGTGATGGAACTGTAATAATTGAAAGTTTATCTCCTCCAGCTCCATGGAATCCTGGCGTTGCAGGAATAATCGGAGCAGGACTAAATGATTATTATTTATATCCGTTTAGTCAAACAATTGCAAATTTTCAAGCCACAGTTAGAAATTTTGGTTTCGATACAATTTCAGGAACCTTAGTGAATTTTGAAGTTTTAAATACTCCCTATTTTGCTGCTCAGTTTATTGATACTTTGTATCCTGATGAAGACACTCTTATTAATTTCTTCAGTCCTTTTATTCCAACAATGTCTGATACTTTTACAGCGAGAGCCATTGTTAGTTGTAACGAATTAGATACTACAAACTCAAATGATACAGCCTATTTTGACTTCTTTGTTTCTGATACTGTAATAGCTAGAGATAATGGTATTGCAGCAAATGGAATAGGAAATGGAACCCCTGTAGGTTTTGGTCATAGATTTAGCCTAAATGCAACCGATACAATAACAAGTATTTCTTATTTTCTGGAAACACCTACTCAAGGCACAAAAATTAGAGGAATTTTATACGCATTTAATCCTGTTACCGATGAGCCAGATATTAAAATTGATTCAACCATAATTTTTCAAGTTCCTGCAAATGGCCAAGGATGGTATACCCAAAGAATGGGATGTGGAGAGGTAATATTACCTGCAGGTGAATATTTTATTGCAGCAGAGCAAATTAATCCTGTAAATATGGGCTTTGGATATTCTTCTTATTATCCTTCCAATTTAGGTTACATCTTAAATTATGTAGACTTAAAAGATGGCCAAGGCTGGTTGCCCTCAACAAGTCCATCATTAAACCAATTATTAAACTCTATTACTTTTATGTTAAGGGTTAATCTAGGCCATGGTGACAACCCTAATGTTTTGAGAAATGATACTACTTTTTTCTGCAATGGCTCAGTGACAAAACTTGGTAAAGGAACCAACTTTGAAACCTACCAATGGAGCACTGGTTCTTTTCAAGATTCTTTAGTTGTAAACTCTGATGGTTTTTATAGTGTAACAGTTACTGATGTTGCAAATTGTACTTTTACAGGTTCTACTTATGCCAAAGAGTTAAACCCAATTTCAACATTCCCAACAACTACACCTGCTACTTCTTGTGGCGGTTCAGATGGAACAGCACAAATGATTGCAATTGGAGATAAACCTCCTTTTGTTTACAATTGGTCAAACGGAGCTTCAGGATTATTTACCACAGGTCTATCAGGAGGAACACATACAGTAACAATAACAGATGCTATTGGTTGTGAATACGTTGAAACAGTTTCTGTTCTTGGCGCATTTCCTACTACAAATGTTTCAACTCAATCTCCTACCTGTAATGGTTTTTTCAATGGTTCAGCCAATGTTAGTATTGTTAGCGCTGTAAATCCTGTAAATTATTCTTGGTCTAATGGCAGCACAGCATCTACTTTAACAGGTGTTTCCGCAGGAAGTTATACTGTTTCAATTACAGATGCAAGTGGATGTACTTCAGTAGAAACTGTTTCAATTTCAAACCCTGCTTTAATCACCGCCGATTTTAGTGCTTCTACAAACCCAACCATGTGTAGAGCAAATGATGGAATCGCTGTTGCAAAGATTTCAGGTGGAGTTGCTCCTTACTCTTATTTATGGAGTAATGGTCAAAATACAAACTCAATTATTAGCTTAAAAGCAGGTAGTTATGACGTTACAATTACTGATGATTTGGGATGTCAAAAAGTTGAAACTGTTGTATTAAGCGATCCTAACTCACCTTCACTTTCTACTCAAGGTTCTTCTGTAACTTGTGGAGATGACTCAACAGGAACTGTATCAGTAAATATTACTGGTGGAACACCAACTTATTCAATCTTATGGTCAAACAATTCTACAGGAACCTCAGCAAGTAATCTTCCTTCGGGAACCTACCAAGTTCAAGTTGTTGATGGTGCAGGTTGTATATCATTTGCGAATGCTACAGTTACTGGTCCTGATCCTATTGTAGCGATTTTACAAGCCAATTATGATTTAAATAACATTTGTAACAATGATATTTTTATTACTTCATTAACTGGCGGAACTCCTCCATTTACATATTTATGGGATGATCCAAATGCTCAAACTTCTGCCTCAGCTACTGGCTTATGCAATAGAGCTTATAATGTAGATATTACAGATGCAAATAGTTGTACCAAAAAGTTTTCTATCATTATTTACAATCCTAAAACAGGGTTAAATGAAGTGGCGAACATTGATTGGTTAAATCTTTATCCCAATCCAACTTCTGGATTACTAAACATAGAAATAAGCAAAGTGCTTAAAAATGCTTCTATTAAAGTTTTAAATATTGAAGGAAAAGTAATTGAAAATTTTCATAATATTAAATCAAGTATTTTCCAAATTGACCTTTCTAATCAAGCTCCTGGAAGTTACTTTATTTCTATTCAGGCAGAAAATGAAAATGTTATCCAACAAATTCAAATTGTCAGATAATTAATTATTAAAAAACTCAAAAGGCTTCCATTTGGAGGCCTTTTTTTTTATGCTAAAAAGGGTTATCATAAAAAACTTCAAAGAAGAAAAATGCCAAGAGCTTTTTTTTTCTTCAGTATTTACAATTCAAAATTTAGAAGAAATTCCACAAAATTCCTCTCGCGATTTTTTTGTTTTTCACCCATTTGAGGTAAATAAAAATAAAATTATTGTAGGAGAAGTTAATTCGATTAAACCTTTCTTAATTGATAGAAAAGACTCTGGTAAGTATTTACCAGAAAAGAGCACAGGTATTTCTAAGGAGGATTATACTCTGAAAATAACTTCACTCATTAATGAAATAAAGTCAAAAAAATATCAAAAAGTTGTTTTTTCCAGAAAAATAAGTTTTGATATCACTTCTCCAGAGGTAGAAAATATTTTTATTGAGTTAACCAATGAATATAAAAATGCCTACTGCTATTTGGTTGAGCTAAATAATGGTCAATCTTGGTTAGGGGCAACTCCTGAGCAATTAATAAAGTGCAACACAGCGCAATATTGTGAAGTTGTTAGTTTAGCTGGCACCAAGCAAATAGATTCAGATGAAGCTTCTTCATGGGGAGATAAAGAAAAACAAGAACAATTAGTAGTTACTGATTTTATAGTTAAGAATTTAAAAGCATTATCAATAAATCCAAAAACTGGAAATGTTAAAGAAGTAAATGCAGGAAAGTTAAAACACCTAAAAACTACTATTTCGTTTACATTAAATTCAGCAGAAAAATTATTGAAAATCATTAACTCCCTGCACCCTACTCCGGCTGTTTGCGGAATTCCAAAAGAAAAATCAAAAAAATATATTTTAAATAATGAAGAATATAATCGGGAATATTATACGGGCTTTTTAGGCCTAATTAACTTAAAAAAAATAAACTGCAATTTGGTTGTAAACCTTAGATGTATGAAAGTTGTTTCAAATAAAACACACATTTTTGTGGGAGGCGGAATTACCTTAGATTCTAACCCATTAGATGAGTGGTATGAAACAGAAAATAAATCTTATACTTTAAGAAAAATTTTGGAAAAATAATATGCATAGTTCAAAGGTTTCAGCTCAAATAATTATTGAATCGCTTAAGGACTGTGGAGTTGAACAATTGGTTATTTCGCCAGGAAGTAGAAATGCACCATTGGTAATTGAGTGTATCGAAACCAATTATTTTAAACTTCATTCAATTATTGACGAAAGATCTGCTGGCTATGTTGCTTTAGGAATTGCCCAGCAAACTCAAAAACCAGTTGCTGCAATTTGTACTTCAGGTAGCGCCGTTTTAAATTATGCTCCTTCTTTTGCAGAAGCATATTACATGAAAATTCCTTTAATTGCAATTTCTGCAGACCGGCCAAAAGAATTAATTGATATGGCTGATGGCCAAACCATAAAACAAATAAATTCTTTGGCAAATGTTACCAAACATTCTGTTGCCTTAACAGAAATTGAAAGTAACAAAGATTTAAGGTATTTCTACAGGAATTTAACCAATGCACTGTGCAAGTTAACACAAGAACCAATTGGACCCATTCATATAAATGTACCATTTTCTGAACCTTTATATTCTAGTGTTGAAACAAAAGATAAATTGCCATTTCCTAAATTCAATTTTAGCACTAAACCAAATTATTTTTTTTACGAAAGTGAATTACCAACTAATTTTTTCGGCAAATCAACAAAGTGTCTATTGCTCGTTGGTCAAAGAAATTTTAATAACCTTGAAAACAAGACTATACTTGAATTTTCAATAAAAAATAATATTCCAATTTTAGTTGAAACTACCACTAACCTTGTTAATTATCAAAATGCTATTTCTATTGACAGTTTTCTTGAGAGCCTTTCAATTAAAGAAAGAGAAGAGTTTCAACCAGATATCCTAATTACTTACAAAACCAATATAGTTTCAAAAAAAATAAAAGTCTGGCTAAAGGAAAACTTAAAAAAACAACATATCCACATAGGACAAGAACATCAAAATTTAGACACATACAACTCCCATTCAATTCAAATAAACAGTAATCCTAATTGGTTTTTTGAAGAGGCGAAATGTGAATCATCACCTGAATACTATAATAAGTTTAATGATAAAGTAAAAAGTGTAAGATTTAATTCTTCAAACTTTAATTCAGATTTTTCAGACTTTAAAGTATTTGAATTAATTGCCAATACAATTCCTCAGAAAAGTAAAATAGTTTTTGGAAACAGCGCAAGTATTAGATATGCTCAACTTTTTGAAAAGTTTTATAAAATGGAATGCTTTTGCAACAGAGGCACTAGTGGAATTGAAGGAACTCTTTCAACTGCTGTTGGTGCCGCTTATGCAAACCCTAACGAAGATGTATTTTGCATTTTAGGTGATACTTCATTTTTTTACGATTCGAATGCATTGTTAAATCCACAATTACCAAAAAACTTAAAAATCATTGTAATAAACAATAATGGTGGGGGAATTTTTAGAATAATTGAGGGCCCAAGTAAAGTAACTTCTTTTGAAAAATACATTGAAACTGAACACAATTTTTCTGCAAAAAAAATTACAAGTGCATTTAATGTTAAGTATTATTCAGCAATAGGAATTGATGATTTTTTAAGTTCTCTTCAAAAACTTTTGGGTTTAAATTCAATTGGTTTGTTGGAGGTTTTTACCCCAAAAAATGCTAACGATTTAACCTTAAAAAGATTTTTTAAATCTCTAGGAGTTTAGAATTGATATTTTCATGATAAAATAATCGGGTCCGTTTACAATTATCTGAATTACAGTATTTTAAATAATTTTTTATAGAAATATGTTTTTCTATATTTGTAGGATTACCTTTTAATTAAAATATTGATTAACTGAAAAAACCAAATATGAAAAGGATTTTTACAATTATTGCCTTTGTTTTAGGAATTTCTTCATTCTCAAATGCTCAAATAGACCTACCTATTACTTGGGATGATACAGCAAACGTTAATTACACTGTAACTGATTTTGACGGAACTTCATCAGCTCTTACTGTTGACCCTTTGAATTCATCTAACCTTGTTTTAAAAACGACTAGAAATACTGCAGGTCAAATATGGCAAGGCACCACCCTTAGCTCTCCATCAGGGTTAGCATCACCTATTCCTTTTACCGCCACTAGTCAGGTGATTAAAGCTCTAGTCTATTCGCCTGATTCAGGAATAACCATTAATTTAAAAGTAGAGAATTCTGCAAATGGTGGAATCAATTCGGAGGTGACAACTGTAACATCAATTGCAAATGCGTGGGATACTTTAACTTTTGATTTCAGTAACGCTACCAATCCAATTGTTACATCAAATACCTACGATAAGGTTTCTATTTTTTATGACTTTTTAAATACCCCAACTAGTATAAAAGATTATTATTTAGACGATGTTTTCTTTTCTCCCGTAACTAATCCTGCACCTGTTGTAGCGCAAATAGATTTACCTATAACTTGGGATGATACTGCAAATGTAAATTATACAGTTACTGATTTTGATGGTACCTCTTCAATGCTTACAACCGACCCTCTTAATGCTAGCAATATTGTTTTGCAAACTAGAAGAGATACTCTTGGCCAACCATGGCAAGGCACTACGCTTAGCACTCCAATAGGATTAGCTACAGCAATACCTTTTTCTGCAAGTGCCACTTCAATAAGTTGCGTGATATTAGCTCCCGATTCAGGAATTACCATTAGACTTAAAGTTGAAGATGCTGCGAACGGAGGTATTTATTCTGAAGTTGATGTTACCACTAATGTTGCTAATGCTTGGGATACTTTAACTTTTGACTTTGCTAACGCCACTGTGCCTTTAAACTTTGCTAACACGTATAACAAAGTCACAATTTTTTATGATTTCTTAAGTAGCCCAACAAATGTAAATTTCTACTATTTAGATAATTTAATTTTTAATCCATCTCCTTTTACTCCTTTTTCACTGCTTTCTCCTGCAGATGGATCTACCCTTTTATTAAATGGTAATGTTAACTCAACTACAACTGCTACTTGGAATAGTGCAGGAAACGGTTTCAATTATACTTGGATGGCTAATCTTCCTAATGGTGGCTTTAGTCCTGCCTTACTATCATTTCCATCCAACAACAATGGTAATGATACAACCATTACATTTTCTTATTCAACATTAAATTTTTTGCTAGGTAATTTTGGTGTCAACATTGGTGATACAGCAGAATTAGAATGGACAGTTAAGGTTTCTGGAGGAAATGATTCAGCATATTCTGTTGATACTTTTTCAATTTCATTAGTTAGAGGGGTTACTTTAACACCAGCAATTTTAACATCGCCTGCAAACAATACAAATATTCAAGTTGCAGGACCTTCTACTAACTTTGCTACTGCAACATGGAAAAGTTCAGGTGATACTGTTACAAATTACCTTTGGTAATATGATAACTCATTTGGAAACTTTAATAACCCAAAACTTTCAATCTCTGTTCAAGACACTTTTATCAATTTAAGTTTTGACACATTAAGAGATTTACTAGTAAGCCAAGCTATTCCTGTAAATGGCTTATTTGTTGGAAAATGGAGAGTAAGAGCTCAAGCTAATGGCTTAACAGTTAATAGTTCATCAAGAAACCTAAACCTTACAAGGTTAACAGTAGTAGACCCATTTGATTTAATTGCTCCTGCAAATAACTCAAGTTTAACAGTTTCTGGAGATGGAAACAACACTGTAACTATAAATTGGGAAAATGCCGGATTCGGTGTTAGCTACAATTGGTATTTATTAAATCCAATAAATGGAGATACTGTAATAACAATACCTACTGCATTAAATAACGATAGTCTAGTTTTAACTTATGATGCTATAGATAGGTTACTTGAAGATAATGGAATTCCTGTTGGAGCTACTGTTCCCTTTAATTGGACAGTTTCTGCAATGAGTTCAAATGGAAATCTATCGGCTTCAAATGGTCCATTTTCTGTAAACTTAACAAGAGGAAGTGTTATTAGAATATTTAATTATACATCCCCTTCAAATGGAGCTACAGTAAATTTATTTGGAGATGAAACTAAAAACCTAGAAGCAACTTGGGAAAATTCTGGTTCAGGCATAACATATGTATGGCAGTTAGATTCTGCATCGAATAATTTTAGTAATCCTCTATTAAGCGTTCCAACAAGTGCAGATACATTTGTAAGCCTTCCTTACAGTGCAGTTGAAAATCTATTGGCTTCAATGGGTGTAAATATTGGAGAAACAATAAACTTAAAATGGAGAGTTTATGCTTCAAATGGAACAGATACAGTTTATAATGCTAGTTACAATCTAAATATTGATAGAAACCCTCTAATTAGAGCTTTTGATTTGGTTTCTCCTCCAACCGGAGCTTCTCTTACAATTGAAGGTGCTTTTGATAATATTGCTATGCCATCTTGGGAGTCTTCAAGTAACACAACTCCAACTTACCAATGGTTATTTGATACTTTAGGAGGAAATTTTAGCAACCCACTTTTAACCCTAAATTCAGACAATGCTGGAAATGATTCCTCAATTTCTCTTTCCTATGGATTATTAGATGGCTTTTTAGAAGCAAATGGAATTGGAATAAATGGAACTTTTTCCGGTATTTGGACAGTTAGGGTTGTTGAACAAACTGATACAATTTTAGCTTCTTCTGTAAACACAATTGATTTAATAAGAGGCTCAGTTGTTTATCCTTTTAATTTAAACTCTCCGGGCAACAATGCAGGTTTAACTGTTGAAGGTGTTAATACTGATTTAATTACCCCAACTTGGCATCCTTCAAACGATACCTTAGTAACTTATGGTTTTTATTTAGATACAATAGGTGGGGGATTTGCTTCTCCTTTGGTTTATGCTAGTGCAGGATCAGATACTTCGGTTTCATTTACAATGGATGTATTAAGCCAATTATTAATATCACTAAATGTACCTTACAACTCATTTAAAACATTCGAATGGTTTATTGAGGCTTATGCTGGCGGGGATACTTTAGCTTCTTTAGATACTTTTAAAGTAAGTTTATCAAGAGGAACCGTGTTAAATGCATTCTCTCAAATTTCTCCAAACAATGGCCTTTTCTTAAATGTTGAAGGTGATGGTAAACAAACAGTTAACATAACTTGGCATGATGCCTCACCAGATGGATTACCTGTTTATGATTGGTTATTAGATGTTCCTTCAGGAAATTTTTCTGCTCCAATTGCATCTGTAGTTTCAAATGGAAATGGTTCTGATACTTCATTAACTCTGTCTTACAACCAAATAGATGGTTTACTGGCTAATTTAGGTTTATCTGTTGGGGATACAGTTACAGCTATTTGGAGCGCAAGAGCAAATGGTGGGTTCAAAACTTTATTAGCAACAAATAATCCTTATATCATAACTTTTGTAAGAGGTCAGGTTATTAGACCGTTTGACTTAATTACTCCACCTGATGGAACTATTTTAAATGTAACTGGTGATGGTAATAAGAATGCTGAAATTTCTTGGAATGTTGCTGGAATCGGAAATCTATCCTACGAATGGTTTTTAGATGTACCCGGCGGTAATTTTTCAAATCCTATTGTATCTCTTCCTTCCAACAATTCAGGAAGTGATACCACCTTGTCTATCGATTTCCCAACTTTAGAAAATTTATTAATCACAAATGGTTTGAATATAGGAGATACCTTAAAAGCAATTTGGGATGTAAAAGCTTCAAACTCTACAGGTGATGCCTTTTCTGTTAATGGCCCTTATAATATTTGGGTTGTTCGTGGAAGCGTAATTACTGACTTTAATTTAACTACACCTGCCAATAATACTAGATTGGTTGTTCAAGGTGATGCTACTACTCCTGTTTCAATTGAATGGACAAGTGCAGGAAATGGAAATTACTCTTACGAGTGGCTGTTAGATTTACCAGGAGGAAATTTCTCTCCTCCAATTGCTTCCTTGCAATCAGACAATAATGGTTCAGATGAAATGTTATCCTTAGATTTTGATGCTATCAGTGGGTTGTTAGGTTCTTTGGGAGTTAATTTGGGAGATTCTGTAGCTGCTATTTGGACAGTAAGAGCTAACGAAGGAAATGATGTTGTTCAGTCACAAGACATATTTAATATTAAACTTGTTAGAGGAGCATTAACCTTACCTTTCGATTTAGTTGGGCCGGTAGATGGAACTATTTTATCAATTTCAGGTAACAGTGCTCAAAGCCTTAATATTTCTTGGCAAAATGCTGATTACCTAGGAAAAACTGGATCTTTAAATTACGAGTGGTTATTAGATGTTCCTGCAGGTAATTTTAATAATCCTGTTACTTCAATGATGTCTGACAACATTGGAAAAGCAACCAGTTTAACTTTACCTTACAATGATATTTATGGATTACTTAACGCAAATGGATTAGCCATAGGCGATGAAATCGAATTAAAGTGGACCGTAAAAGCAAGCCTTCTTCAATTAGAAGAGTTTGCTCAATCTGAATATGACATTAAATTCATTAAAAACGAAAATGTTGGTTTGAGTGAACTAAATAAAACAACATTCTTAAAAGCATATCCTAATCCATCAAACGGTTCATTCATGTTAGAGTTGGATGCTTTTGAAAATGGAAATGCAATTGTTGAGTTAATGGATGTTATTGGAAAAACTGTTGTTTCTGAAACTAGAAAAATGGTAGACGGAAAAAATCTAATGATTTTTAATGTTGATGCTCCAGCTGGTTTTTACATTGTTAGAGTTAAAACTCCAACTGAAATAATTGAAACTAGAATAACAATAGCGAAATAAAATCTTAAGATTAATAAATAAAAAAAGGCATTCAATTGAATGCCTTTTTTTTTGAACCAAATTTGCAGGTATTAGTTGTTATAAAATATGATTAAAAAATGGATTTCAGCTTTTAGGCTAAAGACTCTACCCTTGTCTTTCTCCTGTATTTTGGTTGGTAATTTTTTAGGGTTCAATTCTGATTATTTTAGTTGGACTTTACTTGGATTAGCACTTTTAACAACATTATTTCTTCAAATATTATCTAACCTCGCAAACGACTTAGGAGACGCCATGAAAGGGGTAGATAATGAATTTAGGATAGGACCTGAAAGAGCTATCCAATCAGGAAAAATTACAGTTGATGAAATGAAGATTGCTGTAATTGTATTCTCCATATTGAGTTTAATATCAGGTTTAGGTTTAATATTTTCAGCATTTAATTATAGTCAGGCAGGCTGGCTACTTCTATTTTTTTTTATTGGATTGGCTGCTATTGCGGCTGCAATCTTCTATACAATAGGCAAAAAGCCTTATGGGTATAGAGCTTTAGGAGATTTATTTGTTTTGGTGTTTTTTGGTTGGGTTGGTGTTTTAGGGAGTAATTTTTTACAAACCAAAGAATTGCTTTTATTAAACCTTTTACCCGCCACCTCTATTGGGTTAATGGCTGTTGGTGTTTTAAATATGAATAATATTAGAGATTTAAAAACCGATAAATCGTCAGGAAAAATTACAATTCCGGTTTTACTTGGTGCTCAAAAAGCTAAAATATACCATGCTATGATTATTGTTTTAGGTTTATTGTGTTTGTTAACCTATAGCTTAATCAGTTTTCAAAATTGGTGGCAATATTTGTATTTTTTAATCACAATTCCTTTTTTTATTAATCTAAAAGTTGTTTTTGAAAACAAAGATGCAAGGTTGCTAAACCCCGAATTAAAAAGAGTAGCCTTAACCACATTCTTTATTTCCTTAGGTTTTTCTATTTCTTTGGTATTGCGTTATTTATGAAAGCTCGTTTTAAAAAACATGTTTTAAATTTCATTATTCCAGGTGGAACATCAAGAGGTGTTTTAAAACAAAAAACCTCCTATTATTTAATTATTGAGAATAATACAAGTAAAGTTGGCATTGGCGAAGTAAGCATAATATCAAATTTGAGTATTGATGATGATGAAGAAGCTTTAGAGATTAAATTGACCCAATTAGTCGATATTTTAAACCAAGTAGGAAAATTACCTCATGATTTTTTTTATGGTTTTCCATCCATAAAATTTGCCTACGAAACAGCTTTGCTTGATTTACAAAGTGATCAAAAATTTGAACTTTACCCTTCTTATTTTACTAGAGGGGAAAAAGGTCAAAAAATAAATGGCCTAATTTGGATGGGAAGCCCTGAATTTATGACTTCTCAAATCGAGAATAAATTAAACGATGGTTTTTCTTGTTTAAAGCTAAAAATTGGTGCCATTAATTTTGAAGAAGAATTATTCATTCTCAAAAATATTAGGTCAAAATTCTCTGCCAAAACACTAGAAATAAGAGTTGATGCCAATGGAGCTTTCTCGCCTGTAGATTGTTTAGAAAAGTTAGGTAAACTAGCTAAATACAAATTGCATTCTATTGAGCAACCAATTAAGCAAGGGCAATGGAATGAGATGGCTGAGTTATGCAAAAAAACACCCATTCCAATTGCTTTAGATGAGGAATTAATAGGAGTTGAACCAAACACTCAATCTGAATTATTAGGTTTACTAAAACCACAATACATTATTTTAAAACCAAGTTTAATTGGTGGTTTTGAAATTTCAAATAAATGGATAGAAAACGCTGGTCATCTAAATATTGATTGGTGGCTAACCTCTGCCCTTGAATCAAATATTGGTTTAAATGCAATAGCCCAATTTGCATTTTCAAAACATAATTTATTGCCTCAAGGGCTTGGTACTGGGCAATTGTATGATAATAACATTCCCTCTCCCCTTACAATTATAGGTGAAGAAATTTGGTATTTGCCTCAAAAAAATTGGGAGTTATCTATTCTAGATGAAAATTAAAATCAACCATAAAGAATATTCGTCTAAATATTTTCTTCAGCCAGAAAATGAAAAAGAATTTGAGAATGAAAATCCAATTGGAAAACAAGTTTTTGGTTTTCTTAATAGCTGGTTTTCAAATTCAAAATTTCTTGAAATAAAAACATCTGGCTCCACAGGAAAACCAAAAGTTTTTTCGGTTGAAAAATGGAAATTAGAAGCTTCTGCAAAAAGAACTCTCGATTTCTTTGACCTAAATAAAGAATCAACTTTTTTGCTTTGTTTGCCAATTTCATTTATTGCAGGCAAATTGATGGTGATTAGGTCTATTTTAAATAATGGCAATTTAATTACTCAAACTCCCTCCTCCTCGCCATTAACAAGCTTAAAAACACCTATAGATTTTGGCGCTTTAACCCCAATGCAAATGCTAGGGTCAATAGAATCGGTAGGCATTGAAAATATTGCACAAATAAAATTTTTACTTTTAGGTGGCGCATCGGTTTCTGATTCGTTAATAACACAATTAAAAAGTTACAAAGGCAAGGT
>JABAYK010000121.1:4047-14976 GCA_018609045.1 Flavobacteriales bacterium | reverse complement strand
TTTATGCATTACGATTAGTTTATGCATAAAATGAAAATTCACGGACTTTTCAACACTGAAAAGAATTGGAAAATAAATTTCTGAAAACTTGGTTTATTGAAAAACCCTGATATAATCCACAATCATTTTTTGTGGAAATTTGGTAGTTCCATCAGGAGAACCAGGCCAATTTCCTCCAACGGCGACGTTAAAAATAAAGAAGAATTTTGCTCTAAACTCACTCAAATTTGGGTCTGTAATATTTATTGAGTTGTATTCTACATCATCCATTAGCCAAACAATTTTTTGGCTATCCCAGATTATTGAAAAAACATGAAATTTTTCAGCAAAAATACCACTACTTAAAGTTGTGCTTGCCCCATAATCGGCTTTGGTTCCGTTGTTGTCCCAATGAACTGTGCCGTGTACTTTATTATCACCACCATTACCACCAACAAGCTCCATGATGTCTATTTCCCCACACCTTGGCCACCCAACGGAGTTAATATTATCTCCTAACATCCAAAGGGCAGGCCACATTCCTTGGCTATAGGGTAATTTAGCCCTAATATCTATCCTGCCATATTGAAAAGAAACTTTGTTTTGGGTGGTTAATCTAGATGAGGTATAATTAAAACCATTATAAATTTCACTTTTTGCTTCAATTGTTAAATGACCATTGGCAACTGTAGTATTTTCCTCTCTGTAATATTGTAATTCATTATTTCCCCAACCGCCATTTCCGTTCCCAATTTCAAAGTTCCAGTCGTTTTGGTTTAATGAAGTTCCATCAAATTCATCTTGCCAAATAAGGGAATAACCTGGATAGCTTAATGGAGTTTTGTAACCTGACGTATCGCTTAAATCTGGTTCTTCAAAATCTATATTTATTGTTTTAAAAGATGATATGTAATCAGTATAGCTAGTATTTGCCCTAACCCGAATTGTAAAATCTCCTTCTTGAAGGTATTGATAAGTTTCAACGCCAGAGTTTGACTCAATGATTGTTGAGTCATCCTGGTCGTTGAATATTATGGTAAAATAGTTTTGATTTGTTGCAATAGCCTCAACTGTAACAAGGCCTTCTTTAGTGGTTGACTCTTCAACCGTAAATGATAGGTTTGAAGGTACTACAGCATTATTAACGGGAGGTTCTTCTTTGCAGCCTGCAAAAAATACAAATGAATAAATAACAATAATGAAACTTCTCAATTTTATTTCTGCGTTATATCATCCAAGTAAAAAGTACCTGCGCTAGCCACTCCCCATCCCGGGAAAAAAACCACCCTGTCATAGGTGCCACTCGGCTCTCCTGCAAAATCAATTGAAACCTCTTCCCAAGTTTGAGCTAGGTTAACAGTAACATCTTTTTCTACAAATGTGTTTGAGTTATTCGAGTCTTCTAATTTAATTCTGAGGGTAACTCCCATTGGAGCCCAAACCTTTAAAGCAATTTCAGTTTGTGTAGAGAAATCCAACGGAGTTTTTAAATCAACAAAAACCCCAGCCCATGTTTCAATACCATGCACTGTTTCTAAAACCATTGAGCTAGTATTAATTCCTGAAGAATCAGGGTTTGGAATAACTGTGTCTGAGCTTCCTCCAAAAGATTCAAAAACAACATTACCAGACTCAAAATCAATTGGTAAATCATAGCGGTTTGTATCGGCACCGCCTCCACCGCCGCCGCCTCCTCCTGGGTCGTCACAGGTGGCTGTAATTGTGTTTTCAGGCACTAATGTAATGTACCAAGCTAAGCCTGGGTCTTGGTTGTCAAGGTATCTCAACACCACTTTATCATCGCTGTGAGAGATTACCTTATAGGTTCTAACACCTGTTACAAAACCAATAAACGCATCTCCTGTTAGGGTTAAATAAAGCCCATCTTCTTCTTCCTTAACGCTCCAGTTTTCTTCTAATTGGTCATCGTAAGGCGCTGTAAAATCACCTAAGTTTTGAAACGCCCCAGGGTAAAAAGGTTCTTGGGCCGCATTGATATAAATGTTTCCATTTGTAACCATATCAAACTTAAAGCCAATTAAACTAAAGGTAAATCTATCATCATATAGGCCTACTCCTTTTTTGTCGCAACCACCAGCAGCCCACCATTCTGGGGTTTCACCAGCGGGACCTGCAGGATTTGGTCCTACTCCCATATGGCCATCTGTAACTGAGTCTATAGCCCATGTTTTTACCCCTAAAGAAGCACCACCTGTTAGGTGATTGTAAATAGGAACATCCAATAAAGTTGGATCGTCTTTAGCAATGGTAATTTCTTGTGAGCTACTTATACTTCCACCAGAATTAAATATAGTTAATGTTACGGTATAAGTTCCCGCAAATGGGTATAAGCCAACTACATTTGGTCCTTCAGCTTTGATTTCGTTGCCCAAATCCCATTTGGCAATTACCTCTGAATTAGCAGCTGTAAACTCAATAATATTATCATTTTCAGCCGATACTTGAACTGTAAACTCTGCATCTGCAGCTGTTGGTGGGTCGCCTAATTGAGGGTCATCTTTTTTGCAAGATGAAATAATTAAAGCAAAAACTAAAACGGGTAATAAAACTAATTTTTTCATAATTTGAAATTTAATAGCTTGGATTTTGATCCCAGTTACCTCCTGCTAAATCAATTTCAGCTTGAGGTAAGGGAAATAATTCATGTTTATTTTCTTGGAATCCTTCGATAAAGGTAGCGGCTTTTCCTGTTCTTACCAAATCAAAAAACCTATGACCTTCGCCTGAAAGCTCTAGTCTTCTCTCATTCCAAATATCTTCGGTTAATTGGGTGCCTCCACTATTGATGTTTGGCATATTTACTCTACCCCTTACCTCGTTAAGGTAAGTTAAGGCTGCGCCATCGTTTCCGTTTCTGTTGTGCGCCTCAGCAGCCATCAAGAGAACATCAGCATATCTAATAACTCTATAATTTACAGGGCTTGTTAAGTCATTATCTGGTAATCCTATTTCACCTTGTCTTTTAATGTATTTATTGTTGTAATAACCTGTATGGCCTCCACCTCCAACTGCGTACGTTATGTCTGCTGGGTTAGCCTGAGCGGCGATAAAAGCATCAATATCTAAAATGGAAGCATCTCTTCTTAAATCGTTTGCAGCAAAAGCATCATACAAAGCTTGAGTAGGCAAATTGTAGCTGTTTCCGTCTCCATAAACAGGTCCAGTGTATTGTCTTATTCCATGAAACCCTGGTGCTGCATTTCCCTCTAAGCAAATTAAGCAACCGTAACCACCGCCTTCTAGGCCTGAATATTCAATTTCGAAAACTGATTCTGAGCCATTTTCTCCTGCAACTGTAAAGAGTTCTGAATAATTTGAAACTAAACTATAATTACCAGAAGAAATTACTTGATCTAAAGTTGAGGCAGCATCAGTAAATTTATCTTGGTATAAATATACCTTTCCTAATAAGGATAAAGCGGCCCCTTTGGTAACTCTTCCTTTTTCAGCAACAATCCAATCTAAACCATTAGCAGCATCTTGCAAATCTTGTTCAATTTGAGCATAAACTTCACTTGCAGGCGATCTATCTTTTGAGGAAGCACCTTCAGGACCTAATCTTTCATCAATTACCAGAGGAACATCACCAAAAAACTTCACCAATTGAAAGTAGTAATATCCTCTTAAAAATTTAGCTTGAGCCATAACAGAGGCTTTTGATGTAAAATCAAGGTTATCTTGAGCTTCCAAAATGAAATTTGTTCTTGCAACTCCGGCGTAATACCACCTAAAAATACTTCGTAGTTCATTGTTTTCTCCACCATGCTGCATTTCATCAATTTCGTGAAGACCTTTTGTGTCTGTAACACTTTCACCACCAGCAATAGAATTGTCTGAGGCAATTTCGCCTATCCAAACATTTAAAAAAGAAGCTTGTAATAAATCGTATGCGCCAATTAATGCTTGTTGGTAATCAGCTTCAGTATTAAAGTAGTTTTCTGCATCTTGAGTGTAAGGAGGATCTAATTCTAAAAAGTTTTTTTCGCATCCGTAAACCCCTACCAACATAAAAGCTGAAACAAATAGTGTTTTGATAATATTAATATTTTTCATCTTTTAAAATTTTAAGTTAATACCCGCCATAAATGTTCTTGCTTGTGGATAAAACCCATAATCAACACCTGCTGATAATGGTCCTCCATTGGCTCCAATATCTGGATCGTACCCTAAGTATCTTGTAAATGTGTAAAGGTTATTTCCTGACACATAAAACCTCATACTTTGAACTTTAAAGCGTTGAGTAAAATCTTTTGGCAATGTGTAGCCAAGTTGAACATTTCTAATTCTTAAAAATGAGCCATTTTCAACATAATAATCTGAAAATTCTGTATTTCTAGTTGAGCCAGTTGTTTGTGCAGGGACTTCAGTGCTTGTACCTGCTCCAGTCCATCTATTTATTACATAGTCTAATTGGTTTGCATATGGTTGCTGACGCTCATAATTTCTTACTATTTCTTGCCCTAAAGCAGCATAAAGGTTCATAGATAAATCGAACCCTTTATAAGTTCCATTTAAAACTGAACCTAAGGTTAAACTTGGAATTGGTGAGCCAAGCATTACTTTATCTTGGTTGTCGTTAAAACTAATTACACCATCTCCGTTTTGATCCACATATATTAAATCACCAGGTTTAGCTCCTTCTTGTTTTACTGTTGCTTGGTCAATTTCTTCTTGAGACTGGAAAACTCCGTCAGTTTCTAAACCAACAAAATAACCAATAGGGAAACCTTCTTCAAATCTAGTGGCAACATTTCCCCCCACACCAAAAGTAACTCCAGGTAAAAAGTCTACTCCATCAGGTGTAGATACAACTTCGTTTTTTAAGGTTGTTAAGTTAAAGTTGGTATTAAATACAAAGTCTTTTTTAGGGTCTGTAGAATAGCCTAACTCTAATTCGAAACCTCTGTTAGTTACATCACCGGCATTTATTACTGGAGGAAAACCTCCTGGACCATAAGAGCCAATAATTCCAGAAACATCAGGTTGAAATAATAAATCTGAAGTATTTTTAATGAAGTAGTTAATTGTTACATCAACTATGTTATAAACATTGGCATCTACACCTATATTAAATTGTTGTGTGCTTTCCCATTTTAAATCTGGGTTTGCAGATCTTCCAATAGCAACTCCATTGGTAATTACATCATTAAACACATAAACGCCTTCACCATTTAATAATGCCCTATTAGCAAAATTGGCAATTTGGTCGTTTCCTGAAATCCCAAAGCTTGCTCTTAGTTTAGCAAAGTTAATGGGAGCGAAATCGTAAAAATCTTCTTCTGATAAAACCCAAGCACCTGAAAAGGTAGGGAAGTATCCATATCTGCTATTAGGCCCAAATTTTGAAGACCCGTCTCTTCTTAAAATCGTTGAGAACATGTATTTGAACTTGTAGTTGTACTCAGCTCTTAAAAAAGTAGACAACAATCTTTCTTCAAACTCAAACGACCCAGTGTTATTTAAGAATCCACCTGGAGCGAGGTTTGCAGATATATCTGCATACTCCTCAGAGTTATTTGGGATATTATATGCGGTACCACTTAACTGTTGGCCTCTCCTTCTAAATACAGAAGTTCCTAAAGTGGCTTTTACGCTATGATGAGTATTGAACTTTTGCTCGTAGTTTAAGAAACCTTCGTATTGTAAATCAACATAAGTGCTTCTTGCTTCGTAAACGCTTGCACCTCTTTCAATAAAAGTACTGTCACCTATGTCAACTAGCGTAGGATCAAGATTTGCATTTATTGCTGAGTTTTGTGCTTTACCTGCACCAAACCATACTAACGGCGAAAACACCTTATTATCTACTAAAGCATAGTTATAACTACCACGATTTGTTAGGGTAAAATTGTCGTTAATTTTAAAAACTAACTCCTCCTTACCAACTACTTTATCAACCAAAGCATCGTTATAGATATTTTCCATTTGAGCAATTGGGTTAATAATATCACTTACTTCTTCCATATAGCTATAGGTTCCATTGGCCTTTACAGGAACATTAGGAAAAGCATTAATGGTGTTATAAAGTACAGAGCCTATTCCATTTTCTGGTAAAGCAGCTCTTTCTTCATGGGTATACAAGAAAACACTATTCAGGGTAAATCTATCATCTAAATCTGTGGCTAGGTTAACACGAGCGTTGTATCTGGTAAAGTTTGCTTTGTCTCCGCCAACAATACCATCTTGGGTATAAAATGAAGTCCCAATAGAATACCTAGTGTTTTTAGAGCCCCCTGTTAAATTTAAGTTTACGCTTTGCATCGGAGCATTTTCAAATACAGCATCTTGCCAATCTGTACCATTGCCAAGCTCAGTGTTTGCAAAAGGGACATTATCTCCTCCGTTGGCAAACATTTCATTTTTAATAACTGCATACTCTTTTGCATTTAATAACCCAAGTTTATTTGAAGGTTGCTGTATGCCATAGTAATAGTCTAATGAAAGAGAGGGCTTACTATTTAATGAGCCTTTTTTTGTTTCAATAAGAATTACTCCATTAGCAGCTCTTACACCATAAATTCCTGCAGTAGCATCTTTTAGCACGTTAATCGACTCAATGTCTGAAGGGTTTAAAGAGTTAAGCCCCTCAGAGTCATATACAATACCATCAACCAAAATCAGTGGGTCATTGTCTCCAAAAGTGGAAAGCCCTCTAATTCTGATGCTAGAGGAACCTCCAGGAGAACCTGAATTAGTGCTAATGTTTACTCCAGACATTTGGCCTTGAAGTGCTTGGTCCATTCTAGGAATATTTAGCTTTTCAACCTTATCTCCCATCACCTTTCCAGATGCGCCGGTAAACTCCTTCTTTGTAGAAGTTCCATAACCAACTACAACAACCTCGTTTAAAGATTCCATTTTAGTGGTTAATACCACGTCGAATGTGGTTCTTCCTGCAATTAAAACTTCTTTGGTTTCGAAACCAATAAATGAAAAGTTAAGCATTGAGGTTTCATTAACATCTGCTGTAAATGAAAACTTACCATCCATATCGGTAGTAGTGCCAACAGTGGTACCTGCAATTTTTACGTTTACACCAGGCATGGTAATTCCCGTTTCGTCTTTAACAGTTCCAGATAATTTGGTGCTTTGGGAAAAGGCTATTGTTCCCGAAAAAACAAAAATTAGAAGTGTAATTAATTTAAATTTCATACGAATTAATTAAAGGTGATTATTAAATTATTGGTTAAACTCCTCCTAAAAATAAGGGCGAAAAAATGGTCCAAATTATAAATACGCCAATGATTAATAAGATGGTTAGAACTTTGTCACTTTTTAAATTTGGAGAAGATTCGTTTAAAACTGCTTTATCATAAATAACAGATTGCAGCTCTTGGTCTGATTTAACTTTACCGTATTTGCTACCTACAAAAAGAATAATTGTGGAAAGCACAAAAATTAAAACGGCAAAGTGTAAAAAGTTTACAGACACAAACCAGTGGGCAAAAGAGCCTTCACTAATATTCCATATGGCTTTTCCTGTTTCATATCCATTGGTTAAAAATTCAAGTAAAATTCTTAATGAACCTAGAAAAAACCCAAACCATAAGGCTTTCATCGCACCACTTGAATTAATTTTTTTGTAAAACAACCCGAACAAGAAAACAGCTGCGATTGGCGGAGATATATAAGCTTGAATACTTTGAAGGTATTTGAAAATACCTTCTCCCTCGGTTAATACCTTCATCAAAGGAATCCAAGCTAAACCAATGACTACAAGCACAACAGTTGAAACTTGACCAACCCTAACAAGACTTTTTTGAGATGCCTCTGGATTATATTTTTTATAAAAATCAAAAGTGATAAGTGTAGAACATGAATTAAAAACTGATGAAAGCGAACTCATAAGAGCTGCCAATAAACCGGCTACCATTAAACCTTTAAATCCAACGGGCAAAAAAGACATCACCAAAGCAGGCAAGGCTTGGTCGTATTCTGTTTCTCCAGCAATATTTTGTAAAAGCTCAGGATTATTTAAAGAAAGTGTATAAGCAATAACACCAGGAAATGCAAAAATGAAAATTGGAGTTAATTTTAAAAATCCGCCAAACAAGGCACCTTTTCTTGCATTAGAAATATTTTTTGCAGATAACACTCTTTGAACAATAAACTGGTCTGTACACCAATACCAAACCCCCAAAATTGGAGCGCCAAATACAATACCTGTCCAAGGGTAATCGGGGTCATCAAACGGCCTCCATAAATTAAAATATTTAGCACCTACTTCTGCACCATTTTCAAGAGTAATAGCCTGCTTTATTGCAGAAACTCCCCCAAGCTCTTGAACTCCTAATACATTGGTAAAAATTCCTTGGGTGCCAAAATATAAAAGAGCTAAAGAGCCACCAATTAAAACAAACATTTGTAAAAGGTCGGTGTAAATTACGGCTTTGAGTCCGCCAAAAACTGTATATATTCCTGTGGCTACAACCACAAAGGTGGCGCCTGTCCAAAAAGGAACTCCAAGAATTACCTCAAAAACCAATGCTCCAGCAAAAATGGTAACAGAAATTTTGGTTAAAATGTAAGAAATCACAGAGATAATTGACAGGTAAGACCTTGCAGAAGAAGAGTACCTTTTTTCTAAAAATTCGGGCATTGTATAAACACCACTTTTGATATAAAATGGGACAAAAATCCAACCCAAAACAATTAAAATTAAGGCAGCTAAAATTTCAAATTGTGCTGCAGCAATATCTCCTCTTGCGCCCGAGCCTGCCAAACCAACAAGATGTTCAGAACCAATATTGGATGCAAATAATGAAGCGCCAATAACAAACCAACCTTCACTTTTTCCTGATAAAAAATAGCTATCTGCGGCCTGATTTGCTTTTTTTCTTTCCCTTAAAGTAACAATTAAGGCAAGTAAAAACACAAAGCCAAAGTAAAAGGCAATTACTAAAATGTCAGTTGTGGATATCATTCTCGTCGGTTGAAAACCAATTATACCTTTTATTATCTATATAAATGTTACAACAAAAACTTCACAAGTAATTATATAATCAAATTTTAATGCGAATTTATTTCTCAGGTTAAATTTTAAAATGCTAATATTCAGATAATTAAAATATTAATTTTATTTGTAATATTACATCATTATTATATTTCCTAATCCTTTGCATTTCTCATGACCCAAAAACAAACGTTTTGGCTTTTCCATCTCTTTGTTGTATTGATTTTTAATCAATATGGGTTCTCGCAAAGTTTTATTGGACAACCATTTATTGATAATTTCCCTAAGTCGATTTACAAAGCTGGTACCCAAAATTGGGATATTGACCAAAGCAGCAATGGAACAATGTTTTTTGCCAACAATGATGGCTTACTTGAGTTTAATGGCAGTGAGTGGCAAACCCATAAATTACCAAAACAAACTATTTGCCGCTCGGTACTTTGCGATTCTAATAGGGTTTATGTAGGGGGCCAAAGTGAGATAGGATATTTCGAATCAAATTTTAAAGGGTCGTTGGTTTATAAGCCAATCGTTGTGGTTTTATCAGAGAATATAACCTTAACAGATATTTGGAAAATAAGAAAAAAGGGGAATAATATCTTTTTTTTCGCAAATGAAGGTATAGTAAAATTCAATAGTTTAACTGAAGAAGCAGTCTTTTATGCAAAGGATATTAACCTCATGTTTTTTGCAGAATATAAAGAAGGCTTTTTAATTCAGTCTTTAGATTCAGGTTGTTTCTTTTTTTCGGGAAAAACTTTTAAACATTTAAAATTTTCTGAAAGTTTAAAAAACGTAACACTTAGTGGGTTAATAAAGCTAGATTTGAATTCATACCTGGTTATTTCTCAAAAAAATGGGTTTTTCAAACTTTTTAATGATTCATTAGTATCATGTAAAACCAATTTAGATCAATTATTAAAAGAATCTACAGTTTACAAGGCAATTAGCTCAGGCGGTGATATTATTATCTCTTCTTCTCAAGCGGGACTATTTATTATTGATGCAGACGGAAATTTAAAACTACACCTAAATAAACCCAAAGGTCTTCAAAACAACAATGTTTTGGTATCATTTATTGATTTAGACAAGAACCTTTGGCTAGGTTTAGACAATGGCATTGACTACGTAGAAATAAACTCCCCTTTTAAAAGCTTTTATCCAGATAAAAGCTTAGAAGGAACCTCTTACGCTGCTCTTGAATGGAAGAATAGAATTTTTGCAGGCACAAATAATGGGCTCTATTACTGTGATTTACAAGGTCCAAAATTATCTTTTAGTGATGGCGACTTTAAAAGTTTTCGAGGCCTTAAAGGCCAAATTTGGGGTTTAAACTCAACTTCAGTTGAGCTATTTATTAATCATCATGAAGGCCTTTTTGTTATTAAAGATACATTTATTACCAAATTAGGAAACCACAATGGCTCTTGGTTAATTATGCCATCAAAAAATGACACTAACCTATTTTTTGAAGGCACCTACGAAGGAATTAATGTTTACCAAAAAGAAAAAGATTCTTTAAAGTTTATAAACAAAATAAAAGGCTTTAATGAATCGAGCAGGTTTGTGTGTCAAACAAAAGATGGTTATTTCTGGATTGCCCATCCGTATAAAGGAATATTTAAGTGTTATCCTGATAAAGATTATAAAAGCTTTGTAGAAGTTAAAAGGTATGACTCTACTAATGGTTTTCCTTCAGACATAATGTTAAAAGTTTTTGAGATAAACAACCAAATTTATTTCACCTCCGAATTTGAAGTTTATCATTATGATGAAGATGTTGATTCTTTTAAAGTTGATTTAGGAATCTCAAAATTATTCTCCGAAAGACCACAAATTAGGTACTTAGCTCAAGGTAAAGGCGAATCTATTTGGTTTGTTAACGATGATGAGGTGGGCCTTATTGATATTAAATATGAAGGAATTGAGCAAAAAATAACTAAAAAGGTAATGAACTCTATTTCAGGGCAACTTGT
>JABAYK010000121.1:367-4037 GCA_018609045.1 Flavobacteriales bacterium | reverse complement strand
TTTTTCAACTCCAATTTTTGTTGGAAATTCTAAAATTGAATATAGTTATTTTCTAGTAGGTTTTGATGAACAATGGTCTTCTTGGAGCCAAACCCCAAATAAGGACTATACAAACTTACCCCCCAAAAAATATACTTTTATGGTTAAATCAAGGGTTCCTAACTTTATGGAAACCGAGCCAGTAAAGTTCTATTTTCAAATAACGCCTCCTTGGTATAAATCAAAATATGCTTACATAAGCTATTTACTGCTTTTTTTGGGTTTAATGTTTGGCGTGGTAGTTTACCAGAGAACTAAATATGAAAACGAAAAAAATCTCATTAAAAAACAACAAGAAAGAAAGCTTTTGCAAAAATCAATTGAGCACAAAAACTTTGTTGAATTGAATGAGAATGAAATCATGAAGCTAAAAAATGAGAGATTACAAGACGAAATAAACTTTAAAACAAAAGAGTTAGCTTCTTCTACAATGCATTTGGTGCAAAAAACCGAGATATTAAGCAAAATTAAATCTGACTTAAAAAAGACCTCTGATAAATTGGAAAATAGAGATTTTGTAAATTACCAAATTAAATCTGTTATTAAACTTATTAACGAAAATGTTAGATTAGATAAAAACTGGGATCAATTTGAAATTCAGTTTGATCAAGTGCATGTAGAATTTAATAAAAAGTTAAAAGAAAAATACCCAGAGCTTACTCCAAATGATTTAAAGATTTGTGCTTACCTGAGGATGAATCTAACTACCAAAGAAATTTCTCCATTAATGAACATTAGTGTTAGGGGGGTAGAAATAAGCAGGTACAGGCTACGAAAAAAGCTAAACCTTGATAGAGAAATAAACCTTTACAACTTTTTAGCAGAAATATAAACACCTTCTAATTATTGCAAAAAAAACGGAAATAACGTCAACGTTATTCCCGTGTAAAAAACAAACAATCAAATGTTTATCAATCTATGAAAACCTTTTTGGTAATAATTTCATTGTTACTCTTTACGCTAACAATGTAAATTCCAGAATTAACTTTACTCATGTCAATTTTGCTCAAACTGCCAGTTAATTGGGTTTGAGTTAAAACATTTTGTCCAATTATATTAAAGATTTGAACTGTAGTGTTTTCTGCGTTATAACCTGAAATCTGAATGTTATTTTCAGCATTGTTAGCAAAAATGTTAACTTCCTTTTCGGTTAAAGTTTCGCTAATAGCTGTTGATGCGCAAGAGCTGCAAGATTCCCAACAATATACAGGAGTAGAAAAATCTGCAGTTACCGTAATAACTCTGTTGGTAAATGTTCCTGTAGTCTTGGTGCAAGTGCTATCATCTGTAGTTGGGTCTAAAGTTTCTTGGCCACTCCAATTATCATAAGTAAACTTATATTCATAAGTACCCGGGGCAAGTCTCATGGTTATCTCCCAAATGTTATCACCGTTTGTATCATCCATAGGATCGCAAGATCCGCACCAATTGTTGAATGATCCATTTAATTGAACTTCTGTAAAAGAGCTACCATATTCGTTCATATCAACAGAGAATATTATATCTGATGTATCAGGAGGAGAAGGACAAGTACCATCAGTTGAACACGCACCAAAACAAGTTGAAATGGTTGTATCGTTCATAACAGCTGGCATAAACCTATCATTAAAATTACTTGGATCAGCACATGGTAAACCTGCAATATTTTCTTTACAAGAGTAGTTTGGACAGTTTCCATTTGCAAATGTATAATGGCTTGAGAAACCCTTTGGTCTTTTTACAACAATTGTAAAAATTCCATCACCATCAGGATCAAGCAACTGGTTTGTTCCTGGTGCACCAAAAGATGAGCCGCCCGCCAAGAATACACCTGAAGAATCTGCTCCACCAGCCAAAGCCATATTTACATTTATAGTTATTTCAACTGTATCTGCTTTTGGAGGGGGAGGAGGGGTTGAGTTTGAACCAAAATAAACCTCGTCTACATAATATGTTTTTGATGCAGAAGGAAGGGTCATAAAATCATAAAATATTGTCGCTTTGTCGTATACTTGTGTTGTATCCAAAGTAGCAGTTCCTGCAGGGCTGCTAAAATCAAAAGTTAAGGTATCCCATGCATTTGCTACAGTAGTTGTAGCTTCTGTTTCTACAGAAATATTTCCATTACCTGAGTTTTCAACTTTTAATCTTACAGGAATACCCGCATCAGGCGAATAAACTATAGCAGTCATAGTGGTTACCGAACCAGAGAATGGTATAGCTGAAGCCAAACCAGCAGGTTTGCTAAGTGTTGTTCCTTGCCATGGTTGGCCGGTTGGACTTTTATCTGTTTTGAGAACTAAATTACTTGCATTATTAGGGTCGGATGCTAACATTGAAGAAGTTCCATCAAAATCAGTTACCGTGTAATCTACATTGGCTGTATCATCCCAATTAATTGGTAAATCAATTTGGGCTTTGGTTGGAGGAGGTGTAACTATTCCTAAGCCACCAAAAAATACATCATCAACAAAATATGTTTTTGTAGCAGTAGGAAGGGTCATAAAATCATAAAAAATAATTACTTTACTGTAGGTATTCGAAAAATTTAGGGTACCGTTTGATGGACTTGAGAAATCAAAAACTAAAGTATCCCATGAATTTGCCACGTTTGTTGTGGTATTTGCCTCCACAAATATGTTTCCATTTGATGCATCCTCAACTTTCATCATCACTGTAATACCAGCATCTGGAGAATAAACAATTGCTGAAATAGTAGTAGAGCCTTGAGCAAATGGTATAGAACTAGCTAAACCTGTGTTTCCCAAAATAGTACCTTGCCAAGGCTGGCCCGTTGGACTTTTTTCGGTTTTTAAAACGATATTGCTTGAATTGGTAGGGTCTAAAGCAAGACTAGATGAAGTTCCATCAAAATCAATAATATCGTAATTTACGTTTGCAGAATCATCCCATGTAATTGGTAAATCAATTTGCATTTGAGCATTTGCAAAAAATGCAAGCAAAAGAGACAATGTTGTAAGTAATGTTTTTTTCATAGGTTTAAATTTTGTTCAAAAGTACTTTTTGGTTTGGGACATGTTAAAAGGCAAAACTCATCAACCCTTCAACATTCAACTTTATCAATACTTCATTACTACATCATTTTTCTTTAAATAAATCAGAGACCTTTATTTAGAGTGCGATTCAAGCATTAGCAAATTGTGCTATAATTACTCAGCGTAAATTTTTTTGGTAATTGAAACTACCTGGTTTGAACCTATTGTTTGAGAATTTGTTTTCTTAATATGAAAGTACAATCAGGCTGTATAATAGAACTAAAATATATCCTTAAAAAAGGAAATAGAGAAGGAGAAATTTTGGAAATAATGGACGAGCATTGGCCCTTTAAATTTTTGTTTGGAAGTGGGGTTTTGCTTCCAGAGTTTGAAAATGCTATTGAAGGATTAGAAGATGGTGTTCACTTTGATTTCACCTTAAAGGCACAGCAAGCTTATGGTATTTCAGATCCCACAAAGGTTATTCAAGTTTTTAAAGAGGATGTTCAAGAAGACCATCGCTATCCAATTACCAATTACGAAATTGGAGATTACATCAATTTAATATTAGAAAAAGAAAAAGTAATAAATGGTTCCATAAAAGAAATAGCAAAGGATTACTTTTTGGTTGATACCAACCATGCTATGGCGGGGTT
>JABAYK010000121.1:0-357 GCA_018609045.1 Flavobacteriales bacterium | reverse complement strand
AGCAGGCTAAGTGAACCACCAAATCAATGAGAAAAAACGTTGATTATAAATTAGAGGATATTCAAAATATTTTGAGTCCAATTTTTGAAAAACGTGGGTTTAGTTTTAATCCTGCTCAAAATCAATTTATAAAAAACTCAAAAATTGGATATTCCACAATAATACTATATCCTCAAGTTTCGGGCACTAAATACTTAGTAGATATACATTTAGGTAGTAGAGTTGATGAGGTTGAAAAATTGGTTTTTTCTTTTTTTAGAGAATTACCAGCAGCAAATAACCTGTCAGTTACTGCTTCGGTTCCTTATAAAAAATTAATTCAAGAAAAACACCCTCGTATTTTTGCTTCTACAGATC
>JABAYK010000040.1 GCA_018609045.1 Flavobacteriales bacterium | reverse complement strand
TGTCAACTTTTGAAGCATTCCATTGAAAATAAAACCATGAAAAGGAAGAACAGCAAACCAATAAAGCCTTCCTCTTAATCCTAAAGGCCTAAAGGTGGCAGTTTGTATCAACTTGTCGGCTTTAATTCTAAACTCTAGCCAGGCTTCACCAGGTAGTTTCATTTCGGCAAATAAGAGCAAACGCCCTTCTTTTTTATCAGCATACAATACCCTCCAAAAATCTAAAGCATCTCCTGCGTTTAATGAATTCTCAGATGTTCGCCCTCTTCTTAAACCTACACCCCCACCAAGCTTGTCTAAAAAGCCTCTAAGCCTCCATAGCCAATTGCCATAATACCACCCGTTAACCCCACCTATACTCCAAATTTTGTTTGTACAATTTTCGCGGGAAGTAAAGTAACTTTCTCTTTCATCTTTAAAACAACCAAAAGTTGGAACACTTATAAACTCTGAAATATTAAAACTCGAACCACTGCTAATAAATGCATCTTTCCAACTTGAAACTACTTCGTTTCTTTCTATTTTACTGAAAGCTCTCTCTAATGATTCTTTGTAGCTAATTGGGGTTATATCTAATATTTTGTTTATGGCATCGTTTCGGCAAATTACCTCAATTTTCATGCTGTTTACCAATGCAATAGCCAATTTATATGAGGTTGATGTTACAAAATATAACCAGTATGAAGAAATTTTAGGAGTCATAACAGGTACAATAAAAATGTATCGTTTTAGGTTTCTTTTCCTGCCAAGTTCTAGCAACATTTCTTTGTAGGATAAAACATCTGGTCCTCCAATATCAAAATCGTTATTGTAGGTTTTTGGGTTAAGCATTGTTTTTGAAAGAATGCTTATTACATCTGAAATTCCAATAGGTTGGCATTTTGTATTCAGCCATTTTGGCGTTATCATAACTGGAAGTTTCTCCACTAAATCTCTCATTATTTCAAAAGATGCACTACCTGAGCCAATGATTATTCCAGCTCTTAATGTGGTAAAATAATAGTTGCCTTTTGCCAATTCTGTTTCAACATTTTTTCGAGATGTTAAATGTTCTGATAAGGCAGTTTCATTAACAATACCGCTTAAATAAACAACGTGTTGCGCCTTGGTTTGGTCAATAGAATTTTTAAAATTGATGGCTGATTTTTGCTCAAGGTCTTGGTAATCTGACGAGGCAGACATAGAGTGCACCAAATAAAAAGCTCCATCAATATCTTTTGGAATGTTTTCTAAAGAAGCTTCATCAAGCAAGTCAACTTGAACTATTTTAATTTTTGACTTTAAAGATTGGGGAGGAGTAAACCTTTTAGTATCTCTAACACAGCAAACCACCTCGTGGCCATTTTCTACCAAAACAGGCAAAAGTCTTTTCCCAATGTAGCCTGACGCACCTGTAAGTAGTAGTTTCATAATTTTTTCTCCTAATTTAAAGCTATTTCAAACATAATTCTCCAAAATAGAAACAAGTTGCTAGGATTCGGAATTGATAAGAATTTTGTTGTAGTATTTGAAAATTTAGGTTTTTAAAAATAAACCTATTTCCAATAGTAAAGTTCATATTTATTGAATTAAAAGCAATTAACAGCTTATTTTTAATAAATGCATAACCCATCTTCTTCAGGGGCTTAAAAAATTTCGGTTCGTTCAATTTTGTAGGGTAATTCATTAATTTTTCGTTAAGTATCGATTCTAAAATTGAATTAAAAGCTATTTTGCATTAGAGGTAAAAAAGAAAAAAAGCCATTTCGAATTAATCAAAATGGCTTTTTAGGTTAAAATTATTTGAGTTTCTTACAGAATCAATTCTTTATCAGTTTGAAAGATTTTGTTCCATTTTCAGAAGTTAACTTCACAAAATACACCCCATTTGTTAATACAGAAGCATTAATTGATACAGTCTCTGAATTAGGATTTAAAGAAATAACTTGTTTTCCTTGAATATCAAATACTTCAATAAAATCAATATTCTGATTGCCTTTGATATTCCAAATATTATTTGTTGGATTAGGATAAACAAAGAAAGTTTCAGCGTCAAACTCATTAATTCCCATAGTGGGATTTTTCCAGAAATACAAGTTATCTACATAAATGCTAGATGATGAACCATCGCCCCCATCAAATTTTATTTGAATTGTGTTTACAAGGTCAATTGTGATACCTTGAACAGGAATATCTATACTTTGCCATTTACCATCATCATTGGCAATTGCATGCGGAATTTCTGTACCAGAGCTTATTACATAAACGTTTGGTGCCACGCCATTGGTTGTCCAAACATCTAAATGAAAAAACTCCATATCAGTAATATCGATAGAATCGTTAAACTCAATGCCTTGGTAATTAAAGTTTGGATATGCCAAAACCACGTTTCCAGAGCCTCCAGGTCCTGTTGGTTCAAAGGTTGAGCTTGCTGATGTCAAACCACTTTGTTGCCAATCTGGGTTGTAATTAGCACCAGTAATATTGTCATAAGCATCACTAAAAATAGAGATTACATCTTCAGGGTTTCTTGCAGGTGGTGTTGGTGCATCTACATTGGCTCCAAAAACAAAGGATACTGTGTAAGTTAGGTTTTCTGTACCATCTTGTGATGTTACTGTAACGGTAGCATCTCCTGGAACCGTAGTTGCTTGTGTAATAACAGCAGAAGCAGAGGTATCTGAAGTTGTAGCTAAGGTAATTTGAGGTACTACAGTTGTTCCGCCTTCTAACTCAATTGAATATGTTGTATCAATTGGTGAAAAACCTACAACAGGAGTTCCATCTACTTCTAAAGCAATTAGGCTTGCATCTTTTCCATTTGCTGTTGCAGCTTTCCAGAAGTATAAATTGTCAACATAAATTCTTGTTGACGAGCCATTACCTCCATCAAATTTTATTTGAATAGCACCTGTAAGATCTCCTGTAATGCCAGGAACAGGAATATCTATACTTTGCCATGCTCCATCTCCATTTGGAATTGGATGTGGAATTTCTGTACCTGAACTTAAAACAGTTAAGTTAGGAGCAACACCATCAACAGTCCAAATATCTAAATGTAAAAACTCCATAGCCGTAATATCCAAGGTTGAGTTAAATTCAATTCCTTGGTAACCAAAGTTTGGATATGCTAGCACTACGTTTCCAGAACCTCCAGAACCTGTAGGTTGAAAGGTTGAGCTTGCAACATTATACCCAGTTTGCTGCCAATACGGGTTGTAGTTAGCCCCTGAAATATTGTTGTATGAATCGCTAAAAATTGAGATTACATCCAAAGGGTTTCGAGCGGGTGGTATTGGTGCATCTATGTGAGGAGCCCCAATGTAATAACGCACGGTATAAGTGTTGGTTGTAGAGCTATCTTGAGATGTTACTAGAACAGTAGCATTACCAGGAATTGTTGTGGCCTGCGTAATAATTGTTGTAGCAGAAGGATCGGTAGTGGTAGCTTTAGTAATAAGCGGAGCTGTTGTGCTTCCTCCAGGCAAAACAAAATCATAAGAGGAAGAGTTAGGTGTAAAACCTGCAATTGGAGTCCCAAATACTTCTAGAGCACTTAAAGTTGCATCTTTTCCAGTGGCAGCTGGCGCTTTCCAGAAATATAAATTATCTACATAAATTCTATTTGATGAACCATTACCACCAGTAAACTTAAACTGGATAGCACTTGTAAGGTCTCCTGTAATGCCAGGAACAGGTATATCTATACTTTGCCAATTTCCATCTCCATTTTGAATAGCATGCGGAATTTCGGTACCTGAACTTATTACAGTAATATCAGGCGCTACTCCATCAACAGTCCAAATATCTAAATGCAAAAACTCCATGGCAGAAATATCCAAAGTTGAGTTAAATTCAATTCCTTGGTAACTAAAATTAGGATATGCCAATACGATGTCTCCTGAATTAGCAGGTTGAAAGGTTGAGCTTGCAGTTACAAAACCACTTTGTTGCCAATCTGGGTTGTAATTTGCACCTGTAATATTGTTGTAAGCATCGCTAAAAACCGAAATTACATCCACTGGGTTTCGAGTTGGTGGCGTTGGTGCATCTACATGAGGAAATCCAATAAAATAGCGAATTGTATAAGTTTTGTTAGTTGTGCCATCTTGCGAAGTTACTGCTACAGTGGCATTGCCTGGAATTGCAGTAGCTTGCGTAATAACTGCAGTAGCTGCGGGGTCTGCAGTGGTAGCCAAAGTAATTTGAGGCACTGCTGTTGTTCCTCCTGGTAAAACAACATTGTAAGATGCAGAGTTTGGCGTAAAACCTGTTATCGGAGTTCCATCTACTGATAAAGCACTTAAAGTGGCATCTTTTCCGGGAGCAGCGGCCGTTTTCCAGAAATAAATATTATCTACATAAATGCCGTTCGTTGTGCCATTTCCTCCAGCAAACTTTAATTGAATGGCACTTGTAAGGTTTCCGGTAATACCAGTAACTGGAATATCGATACTTTGCCATGACCCAACTACGTTTGGAATTGGATGAGGAATTTCTGTGCCAGAGCTTATAACGGCAACGCTTGGTGCTACGCCAACTGTCCAAATATCTAAATGCAAAAACTCCATGGCAGAAATATCTACCACCGAGTTAAACTCAATGCCTTGGTAATTAAAGTTTGGATATGCCAATACTACGTTTCCTGCACCTGTAGGAGCAAATGTTGAACTTGCAGTAGCCAAACCGCTTTGTTGCCAATTTGGATTGTAATTGGCGCCTGTAATATTGTTGTAAGCTCCACTAAAAATCGAAATTACATCCACTGGGTTTCGAGTTGGTGGAGTTGCAGGATCTACTGTTGGGGCTTGCGAAAATCCTAAGGAAGAAACAAAAAGGAAAAATAATAAAGTAAGTTTTTTCATGGTTGAAATATTTAAATACTCTTTTACCCAAGAGTAGGGGTATTGATACTAATAATTGAAATAAAACTTTTGCGATAATATTGCCTATAGCTAATAGACTTAACAAATTTAAGTAAGGACTCACAATAAACTATTATCGTAAAAATATTTACCTAAATATTTCAGAAAAAGAAAAAAGAAAATGCAAGTACTTTTGAGTTAACACTAGTTTTAACAAAAAACAATATTTATTATTCTTAAATCTACCTTTCCTTGCAAACAGCACCTTCGTCTTCAGCTTTTGCTACTTTGTTTAATATTGTGGGCCAGCCATCGCAAATTTCCCATTCAGAGATGTAAGTAGATGAATCTATTGATGACCTTGTTTTTTCTTGGGAACATTCATAACAATTTTCTTTCCTACAACTTATTGTAAAAATTAAACAAATGCAAAAGACCAAAAGTTTTGTTAAGTTTTTCATTTTCTGGATAAAAATAACTTTTCGGAAAAAACAGTAAGGGTTTCAGATTGGGTTTATGTTTGGAGGACATGAAACCAATTTGAAAGTCCGAAGTAGTATAGAATGCCCTACTCCCTTTTGTTTTTTAACCTTTATTGCGCTAAATTTTTTTATTTATTAATTCGATTATTATTTTCTTTTTTAAATCGGGTTTTAAGTCAACTCTTATTGGCTTAAATTCAATTTTTTCCTCAAACATTTCGTTAAACCTTTTAATATAATCTTCAGATTGTTCAGCAAGAAATACCGAAAAGTGATTAATTCCAACTGAAAACTCCAAATCAATTATTGAGTCTGTATTCTGTTTAGTTTGGAAATAGGTAAACTGTCTTGGACTGCTTAATCCAATGTAATATCCTAGTGTGTCTCTTTCCTTATTAAAAATATGACAGTAAAGTTCATAGGGTCTCTTTTGTAAATAATTCCAATTTGAATTAAATTCAGAACATAGTGTGTCGTTCCAAGAAATAAAATATCCATCTGGTTCAAATTCCAAATACACTTCTATCTCTATTTTCATTCGGTCGATGTTTAATTTTTTTGGTTTGTTTGAACAACCAAATAAACTTCCAAAAATCAGTATGTAAATTATTCTTTTCAAGATTTTGTTGTATGCTCGTTAAGATACATCGTTTACACAGCTTTAGGGGCAGATGTTTATAAGAAATCGTTAGGTCCTGCTGGATTAAATTCCATTAAAAATAACACGAACCACGCTTTATCTCCAAACCCAAGCAATGGTTTGGTTTACATTTCAGGAATTAGTGGTGAAACTATTGATTTATATAACCTACAAGGAAGTAAACTGAAAACACAAAAATCTTCAACTCTAGACCTTTCTCAATTTTCGAATGGAGTTTATTTTATTAAAATCAGCTCTTCAACCAAAACAGAAATACTTAAAGTGATAAAGAACTAAACGCAGTTTATAAGCTAGGGTTAGTTTAGTTATAATTAACCATGGTTAGGCTTCTGATATTTTAACTTCAGACCAATTCCATGCATAAAAAACAATAAATATTGTTGTTGCAATTTCTATTGTTCCAAAAAAAACATAGTAAAGTGTTGGCCCAACAAACATGGTTAATATCATAACAATGGCTTTGATTAAACCCGCAATAATATTTGCCCAACGATTTGATTTATAACTTAGTATTAAAGAAAGTATTACCATAGCTATGGGAATTTCCATCAAAACCGCCCCCGCCAATAAAAAGCCTTGGTTTATTTCCATTCCGTTTACCTCACCTGCGATGTACTGGTTTAGTAAAACCGAATCCATAAGCCCAACTAAATCACAATACAAGTAGTTTAGGGTAACAAAAATCCAAAGTGTAGATAATATTACTCTTTTGTTTTTGATGATTTTATCTGATTCCATGTTTTTTAGGTAGGTTTAATAGTTTTTTTAAGAAGCAGGAAATATCCAATTTTATCTGGGATGAAACGCAAATAGAGAAGCCACTGTAAACAAAAGAAAGGTTTGAAAAATTTAGGCAAACAAATACCTAAACACATCATTTATTTTGGCGAAGAAAATAACCTCAATGCCTTTTGGAATGTTGAGACCCTTTTTGTTGTAAGAGGATAAAATAATTTGTTCAAACCCAAGTTTTTGGGCTTCGGCAACGCGTTGGTCAGCGCGAGTTACTGGTCTAACTTCACCTGAGAGGCCAATTTCTGCAGCCAAACAAATTTTTGGGTTTATGGCAATATCTTCAGATGATGATAAAATAGAGCAAACCACTGCCAAATCAATAGCTGGGTCGTCAATTCTGAGTCCACCAGCCATATTTAAAAACACATCTTTAGCTGCTAACCTAAACCCACAGCGCTTTTCTAACACAGCCAACAACATGTGTAACCTACGTAAATCAAAACCAGTTGCTTGTCTTTGTGGGGTTCCATAAGCCGCTGTGCTTACCAAAGCTTGTGTTTCAATTAAAAGAGGCCTTAAGCCTTCCATGGTGGCACCAATGGCACTTCCACTTAGCTCGGCGTTTCGGTTTGAGATTAAAATTTCTGATGGATTCTTAACTTCTCTTAACCCATTGCCTTTCATCTCGAAAATACCCAACTCATTGGTTGAACCAAAACGATTTTTAGAGGCGCGTAACAAACGGTAAATATGGTTTCTGTCTCCCTCAAATTGAAGAACTGTATCTACCATGTGCTCCAAAATTTTTGGTCCGGCAATTACACCTTCTTTTGTAATGTGGCCAATAAAAAATATGGGTGTATTGGTTTCTTTTCCGTACCTCAATATTTCTCCTGCCGATTCGCGTATTTGAGAAATGCTTCCAGGCGAAGAGTCTATTAAAGAGGAGTGAAGTGTTTGAATTGAATCAACAATAACCATGTTTGGTTTTACCTGCAAGGCTTGTTGAATAATGTTTTGGGTGTTGGTTTCGGTAAGCAACAAAAAGTTGGCGTGGTCGGTAGAAATTCTTTCTGCGCGCATTTTTATTTGTTGCTCGCTTTCTTCGCCCGATACGTATAGCGTTTTTAGGTTGGGTTCTTCTAACGCAACTTGCAGCATTAAGGTAGATTTACCAATGCCGGGTTCGCCACCAATTAAAACTGCAGACCCAGGCACAATACCACCGCCTAAAACTCTAGTAAGCTCTTGGTTTTTTATTTTAATGCGAGTCTCACCGCCAACTTCAACCTGACTTAAGTTTTTCGGGGTTTTAGCTACTTTGGAAGAGGGGTTGGTGTAGTTTACTTTTTCGTTACCCCTAGAAACTACCTCTTCGGTAAAGGTATTCCATTCGCCACAAGAAGAGCATTTACCTGCCCATTTTGGCGATTCGTAACCACAGTTTTTGCAGAAAAAGGCCTTTTTAATTTTGGCCATTAACCGTTTTTAATTTTGTTTTCGATGTTGGTAGTAGAGTGGCCTTCGGTAAGCGGAATGGTTAAAACTTTGCCCCCTTTTGCTTGCACAAATTCGTGTCCAGCAATCTCTTCAATTTTATAGTCTCCACCTTTTACCAATACATCTGGCTCAAGCTCTTTGATAAGGTTTTCGGGGGTTTCATCATCAAACAATACAACAGCATCTACATAAGTAAAAGAGGCTAAACAAAGCGCTCTTGTTTCTTCGTCTTGTAAAGGTCTATTTGGACCTTTACCCAATAATTTGGCAGAAGCATCAGAGTTTAAACCAACAACTAATCTGTTGCCTTGGTCTGCAGCTTGATGTAAATACTCAACGTGGCCTCTGTGAAGAATATCAAAAACACCATTGGTAAATACAACTTTTTCACTTTTAAGTCTCCATCTTGCGCAAAACCTTTTGGCTTCGGCTATAGGAACAATTTTGTATTTTATTAAATCAAGCTTCTGCATGAGCAATTCTTTTATTGTAAATTGGCATTAATACGAACGAAATAGCTCCAAAGATAACAAGCATTAAGGTTTGGGCTGTCCAAACTATCCAACCAAAGGCTGCGCCTGTATTTTTATCAACACCATAAAGCAACAATACTGCCTGTATGGCAAGCGGGTAAGCACCAATGCCACCATTGGTTAATACGATGGTGAAGCCGCCCAAAACAAAGGCTGTTAAGATACCTCCAATAGGTACATCTTTGGTTTCGGGCAAACTAAAAAAGCAGAGGTAAAACATCAAAAGGTACATTACCCAAATAAAAGCGGTATGTCCTAAAAACTGCCACTTCTTTTTCATTTTAAAAATTGAAGCCACCCCTTCGTAAAGGCCAACGATAATACCTTTTAATTTGTCAATAAATGGATGCTCTTTTTTATCTAAAAAGAAAAAATATACAAAAGCTAAAATGCCCAATAGTAAAACACCCACAAATCCATACAATGCTATACCTGAAACCTTTTCAGTGATAGCATTTACTATTTCGAAAATGAGTTCTTTGATTATTTCAAATTGAATGAAAACCACAGAAACGGTTATTAAAATAAGAATAATGAAATCTGCAACCCTTTCTGCTATTACTGTTCCTAAGAGCTTGTTAAATGGCACTTTTTCGTAGCGTGCGGTTACACCACATCTTGATAATTCACCCAAACGAGGAACCGCAAGGTTTACCAAATAAGCAATCATAACAGCAAAAAAATTGTTCCAAAATCTGGTTTTATAGCCTAAGGGTTCTAAAGTGTAACTCCAGCGATAAGCTCTGCTTAAATGACTAAGTAGCCCAAAAAACAAGGAAAACAATACCCAAGCATAATTGGCACTTTGAAAAGAAGATGCAATGTCTACTTTATCTTGTTCTGATAAGGATGAATAAAAAAACCAAACTAGGTATAACCCTAATCCTAGAGGTAGAATAATTTTAAGGGCATCTAGCAGCTTTTTTTTCAAGTTGAATTAGATTAATGAATTGGTATTTTCATCAGGAAAAATAATGGTTGGTTTAAAAGTTTTTGCAACTTCAAAATCCATTATTCCATATGATATGATGATAATTATATCTCCAACTGCAACGCGCCTTGCGGCGGGTCCGTTTAAACAAACAGCCTTGCTTCCTCGCACACCTTTTATTACATAGGTTTCGAGTCTTTCGCCGTTGTTAATATTTACAATTTGAACCTTTTCGCCTTCAATTAAGTTTGCGGCTTCCATTAGGTCTTCATCGATGGTAATTGAACCAATGTAGTTAAGGTCTGCTTCGGTAACTTTTACCCGATGAATTTTCGATTTTAATACCTCTATTTGCATTTCGGCGGCAAAATTAACCATTTAAGGCCAAATTGTCTATTAATCTTACACCACCCAAATATGCAGCAATAAAAGCTCTTGGTTTTGCTTCAGAGTTTAAGCTTGAAGTTGGCTGTAAATCAAGCTCAGAGGCAATTTCAAAGTAATCAAGCTCAAATTCTTCTTCATGAGAAAATGCATCAATTACCCAATTTTTAATTTCTGAAACGTTATGAGAAATTGCTTGTTTTTTCGCGTTTTTTAAAACTTGGTAAATAAAAACTGCTTTTTTTCTATGTTCATCAGATAGCCTTTTGTTTCTCGAACTCATGGCAAGCCCATCAGCTTCTCTAACAATAGGGCAACCCACAATTTTGGTTGAGTAATTTTTTATTTCTACCAACTTTTCTATCACTTTAAGTTGCTGAAAATCTTTTTCACCAAAAAATGAAATATCTGGTTCTATGGTTTCAAATAGCTTGCCTACTATGGTACCAACTCCATCAAAATGACCAGGCCTGTAGCTTCCTTCCATCGAAACATCAAATGGTGAAAAATCAAAATGTTCCACCTTTTCATTATTTGAATACATTTCTTCTACCGTTGGAAGAAATACTGCATCGCATCCAACTTCTTTTAAAAGCTTTAAATCTAATTCTGTAGTGATAGGATATTTTTCGAAATCTTCTGCATTGTTAAACTGTGTTGGATTAACAAAAATTGAACAAACAGTATAGTCACACTCGCTTTTACTTTGCTCAATTAAAGATAAATGGCCGCTGTGGAGAGCTCCCATAGTTGGCACAAAACCAATCGTTTTATTTGCGCCCAAATTATTTTTCCACGCTAAGTAGAGTGGTTTAGTTTTAAATATTTTCACCCGAAATTCAAATAGAAAGTTGGTTCATTAAATCTACACATCAAGTGCTACCTATAAAACAAAGCTAATTGAAAATTGAGAGTAGCCAATTTTTTAGTAACTTTGTGCTTCTTTTTTGATAAACACTAACTTTTTATGGAAAAACCTAGAGTTCTTTACATCTCACAAGAAATTACCCCATACCTTCCTGAAAACCATATGTCTACTATCGCAAGAAACCTTCCTCAAGGTATTCAAGAACGCGGCAGAGAAATTAGAACTTTCATGCCAAGGTATGGCCTAATTAATGAAAGAAGGCACCAATTACATGAGGTGATTAGACTTTCAGGTATGAACTTAATTATTGATGACATTGATCATCCGTTAATTATTAAAGTAGCCTCAATTCAGCAAGCTAGAATGCAGGTTTATTTTATTGATAACGAAGAGTATTTCAAAAGAAAATCTCTTTACCACGATCCAGAAGGACAAATTCACGCAGATAACGATGAGCGAATGATTTTCTTTTGCAGAGGCGTTTTAGAAACAGTAAAAAAGCTTGGTTGGTCTCCGGATGTAATTCATTGTCATGGATGGTTAACCGGATTAGTTCCTTTGTATCTTAAAACTCTTTACAAAGACGATCCAATTTTTGCCAATTCAAAAGTGGTTTACTCTACTTACGAAAACGACATGAAAGGCAACTTAGATAAGAACCTTTCTAAAAAAATATTATTTGACGATATTTCTCCAGAAGCAGTTGAAGCAATCAAAAAACCAACATTTAACAATGTAAATATTTTGGCCATGCAACATGCTGACGCAATAATTAAAGGTCAAAAAAGTTATTCTCCTGAATTAGAAAAAGCCTTCGAAGCTTTTGAAAAACCAATTTTAGAGTGGGATCAGGAAGACGATTACATGGATGCTTACGCAGACTTTTACGACAGTATCGTGGATGTGGAATCATCAATTTTTGCGGATTGAATCAATTAATTTTTTCGAAATATTTAAAGCGGGTAGGTTTGCCCGCTTTATTTTTTTGTGCAGTTTTAAGTCAACTTACCTCTTGCACAAAAGACAATTTTAACAACACAGGCTTTTCTGCTTCAGATAACCCGTTAAATGTTATTACAGTAGATACTTTTAGCTTTTCTACAACCACTGTAAAAGAAGATTCGGTTGATGTTGTTGGATATTTATACCAGCTTTTAGGGGTAATGAACGAGCAGAACTTTGGCGAAACCAAAGCTAGCCTTGCCACGCAGTTGCTTTTATCAGAAGAAGATCCATTTTTTATTGACATTAGTGATATAGCTATTGATTCAGTTAACATGTTGTTGAACATTCAAAAAACATATGGTACCGATGCAGTACAAGACTTTAAAGTTTTTATGCTTTCTGAGGCACTCGACACATCAAATAACTTTAAGTCAAACTCTATTCTTAACTACGATCAGTTTGAAGTTGCCGATGCAAAAAATGTAAAAATTAATACTGATGATAGTGTAAACTTAGGAGGAGATAACTATGCTCCAGGTTTAAAAATTCCGTTGTACAACACTTTTGGCGAATACTTGCTAAACTCAAACAGGTTTGCCATTATTTCGAACGAAGATTTTCTAAATTATTTTCATGGTCTTTTCATCGTGCCACAAAGCAGTTTTGCTCAAGGAGAAGGAGGAGTGGTTCGTTTAAATCTTACATCTAGCCAAAGTAGAATAAGAATTAATTACCATAGTATTTCGACAGGTGAGGAGTTTTATTACGATTTTGTTTTTGGTTCGGGAGCAGTTAAGTTTTCTACATTCAGCCATGATGTAACAAACTCAACTTTGGAGCAAGCTCTTGGTGACCCCAAAAAAAGTGATGAATATTTATACATCAAATCAGCTGCAGGATGTTATGTTAAATTAGATTTAACCTTTTTAGAAAAGTTTGCAGCAGAAAACAATGCTGTAATTAACAAAGCCGAGTTGGTTGTACCTGTTGAAAACGATATTGATTTGCCTTACGAACCGCATCAAAGGTTATTTATTACAGGTGTTTCTGATGAGGGAAAAGAAGTGATTTTATTGGATCAATTTGAGAGCGAAACCCATTATGGCGGATTATATGACGCTACAGAAGGACAATATAAATTAAGAATAACTCGTGCTGTTCAACAAAAAATAGATCAGTTCAAAAACAACGAAAACCCAAATACCCAATTCCACCTAATACCTGGGGATTTAATACCTGGAGGGGCTGCAGTAAATGCCAATCAAACACTAATTGCAGGAAAAAACAACCCTAACCTTTCTAGGAAATTTAAATTGATAATTTCGTATACGCCATTAAACAAATAACATATGTGTGGAATAGTTGGATATATAGGCTCAAAACAAGCCTACCCTATTATTATTAAAGGTTTAAAAAGATTAGAATATCGCGGTTATGATAGTGCTGGTATTGCTATTTTAAACAATCAAATAAAGAATTTTAAAAAACAAGGTAAGGTAACCGAACTTGAAAAACATGTTGGTGATAATGATGTTACCGGTACAATGGGAATTGGCCATACAAGATGGGCAACTCATGGTGAACCAAATGATGTAAACGCTCACCCTCATTATTCTAACTCCGGAAACTTGGTGATGATTCATAATGGAATTATCGAAAATTATGATGTTCTTAAAAAGGAGTTATTAAAACGTGGTTACACTTTTCAAAGTGATACCGATACTGAGGTTTTGGTTAATTTAATTGAAGAAATTCAAAAACAAGAAAAAGTTGATTTAGCAGAGGCTGTTAGGAAAGCCTTAGCCCAAGTTATTGGTGCTTACGCCATCGTAATAATGAGCAACAACGAACCGAATAGACTTGTAGCTGCTCGAAAAAGTAGTCCTTTGGTTATTGGTATAGGTGAAAATGAATACTTTTTGGCTTCTGATGCTACCCCAATTATCGAATACACAAAAAATGTTGTGTATTTAAATGATGAAGAAATTGCTGTGGTTGAGTTAGGCAAAAAAATGCAACTCTTCAACATCAAGAAAGAAAATAAAACACCATACATACAAGAACTTGAGCTCAATTTAGAAGAAATTGAGAAAGGTGGTTACGACCACTTTATGCTGAAAGAAATTTATGAGCAACCTCGTTCTATCATGGATAGTTTAAGAGGAAGACTTAGAGCAAACGAAGGGATTGTTCAGCTAGGTGGAGTTTTAGATTACGAAGAAAAAATAGCTAAAGCCAAAAGAATAATTATGGTGGCTTGCGGTACATCTTGGCATGCTGGATTGGTTGGTGAGTATTTATTTGAAGATTTGGCTAGAATTCCTGTAGAGGTTGAATATGCATCTGAATTTAGATACAGAAACCCAATCATCAATGAAGATGATATAGTAATTGCCATTTCTCAATCTGGAGAAACTGCCGATACTTTAGCGGCTATTCAGCTAGCAAAAGAAAAAGGAGCTACCATTATTGGGGTTTGTAATGTTGTTGGTTCTTCCATTTCAAGAGCAACTCATGCTGGTTCTTATACCCATGCTGGTCCCGAAATAGGGGTAGCATCTACAAAAGCTTTTACTTCTCAAATAACAGTATTAACTTTAATGGCTTTAATGATAGGTAAGAAAAAAGGCACGATTCCAACAAGCCGTTTTCACCATTTAATTCAGGAGCTAGCATTAATTCCACAAAAGCTTGAAAAAGTGCTAAAAGTTGATGCGCAAACTTTGGAGCTCTCTCATATTTTTAAAGATGTAAGAAATTTTTTGTATCTAGGTAGAGGTTACTCTTTTCCAGTTGCCCTAGAGGGCGCATTAAAACTGAAAGAAATTTCATACATACATGCAGAAGGATATCCTGCAGCAGAAATGAAACACGGACCAATTGCATTAATTGACGAACAAATGCCGGTAGTGGTAATTGCTACCAAAGGAGCTTCTTACGAAAAAGTAGTAAGCAACATTCAAGAAGTAAAAGCTAGAAAAGGTGTTGTAATTGCTGTGGTTACCGAAGGTGATGAACAAGTAAAAGAAATGGCTGACCATATTATTGAAATACCTGAAACCGATGATATATTGGTTCCCTTTATTTCTGTAGTTCCTTTGCAGTTGCTTTCTTACCACATTGCAGTTTTGAGAGGTTGTAATGTAGATCAGCCAAGAAATTTAGCCAAGTCTGTAACCGTCGAATAATTTCTGGTGGGTGAGAGGGTTGTTCAAACTCCCCTCTCCC
>JABAYK010000043.1 GCA_018609045.1 Flavobacteriales bacterium | reverse complement strand
AATTCAGCTAGGTTATTGCCTTCAATATTGTCTGATATGGCTCCATATGGAAAATGGTTTACCACATGGTTTGCAGATTGTTTTAGGGCATACAGAATTTCTGATTTTGAACTTCGAACAGGAAAAGTGTTAGGCAAAGTTGCAACTCCGGTAAAACCACCTGCTGCTGCTGCATTAAGTCCCGACTCGATAGTTTCTTTATGTTCCAATCCCGGATCAGGGAAAAGACATCTCATATCAAACCATCCTGCAGAAACATGGAGGTTTTTAGAGGAAATTTCTTTTGCAGATGAGTTTTTAAGGTTTTTACCCATTTTGGTAATTACACCTTTTTCAATCAAAATATCAACTTGTTGTTCGTTAAATGAACTTGATTTTGATACGATGGTGGCATTTCTAAGCAGCAAATTCATGCGGTAAAAGTATTTATTTCAAAAGCCTAAGCAATAACATTTCAATTCCAAAAAATAAAATTGAAGCCAACAAAAAGTATTGCCATAATGGAATTCCATTGGTTTTGTTGGCAATGCTTTTGGTAACCGAATTAATTTCTTCGTTTATCAACTCAACATTTTTTATTCCCCAATTATTAAAATTGGCTAAGATTTCTTCACCCGAAAGGTATGTGATTTCACTTTCGTTTCTATCGTAATTCATTGCCAAACCTCCTAAAACCTCATCGTTTAGGTAAATGGAGTAGTGCCCTGCATTTTCAATTTGATCAAAAACTCGAAGTTCTAACCCACCTCTAATCCTTCTAATCTCAGGAATAATGTCTAATGAGCCATCTTCATTTTTAATATGAATAACTTCTTCATTACCTAAATTTTGGTTTGACAAACCAATAGCCTCATCTTTTCCAATGGTTTGGTAAAGTGGTTCTGTTTTGCCTGCTTTTAAAGCCATTTGAAAGAAGGTAGGAACAAAAAGGGCATGACGATGGAAATTTGATGCAGAATCTGTTAAATTGGATGTTATGAGGTAAACATTTCCATTTTGGTTTTTAGATTCAAGAAAAAACGGATCTCCATTGTCCAGCTTCATCAAAACTTCGAAACCAATGCTATTTTTTAAAGTGAAATGTTTTGAGGTTGAAGGTAAATCGAGGTTTTTGTCTTGAGATTGAAAAATATCTTGGTAAAGAGGATGTTCAAAATTTAGAGTTGAAACTTTAAGTTTTTGTTTTTGAACTTCTTCTAAGTTTGGTAATCCTAAAAAGCTGGTGATTTTATTAAAATTGGTTGCTGGGCTAGTAGTGTTTGGAATAAAACAAATGTTTCCACCATTTTCAAGAAGGTTGTTTAGTTCGCTAGCAAGGGCAGAAGGTATTTCATCTAAATCGTTTAAAATGATTAAGTTATTCTGAGCAACTTCATTGTATTGAATATTGCCAAGTGTAGATTGTTTAAGGCTGAAGTAGGTATCTGTTTTGAATAACGACCTAAAGACTTTACTTGTATCGGTTTTTGAAAGCACTAATACATTGATGTTGGGTTTTAAATTGTATTGAAAATAAAACACATCGTCAAACGTAATAGGATAATCATTTATTTCAAGTTTACCTAAAATTAAACCTGATAAACTATTTGTAAATGTGAGTTTTATATCTGTAAATGAATTAGCTTTTACATCTACATTGGCCAAGCTTTTTTGAGTTTCGTTTAAGAAAAGTTTTAATGATATTCCGTTTCTATCTTCATCAGAAGCATTACGAACTCTTACCATTAATTCTTCGGGATTATTAAGTTGCCTTATTGGACTTTGAAACCAACATGAATCTATGTAAATGTTTCCGTTTGGTTGAGGTAGCAGGGGTATTACTTTTACAGAGATCGAAGAATCTAAATTGGCCTTAAGGTCATCAAAAACATTTTTTTGACCATCTGTAATCAGATAAATCTCTTTTCGTTCGGCATCGCTTTTATTTAAGGCTTCTAATTGCCTTGTAACTATTTGATTTACATCTCTAAACGAGGCTGATATTTCAGCTTTATCCAGCAAGTTAGAAATACCTTCTTTGCTGTAAAGTCTTTGTTGTTCTGCTGCGAAATTATTGGTTAAAAGCTGAATTTCATCTGCATTTCCATAAGCTTCAGAAATATTATAAGCAAACTGTCTACCTGTTTCAAACAAGTTGCCATTATCGCCTAAAGCATTCATGCTAAAAGAGTTATCTAAATAAATAGAAACTGCCTTTTTGCCTGAGAAATTATCAATATTATCTTGTAAAATAATAGGTTGTGCAAACACAAAAATCAAGCAAGCTAAAGCCAAAAGTCTTGCTATAAGTACTAGTAAGTGCTTTAATTGAGATTGAGCTTGGGTTCTTTCTTTTACGTTTTTTAGAAACTTAACATTGGAGAAAGCAACTTTTTTATATCGCCTAAAGTTGAATAAATGAATAATAATGGGAATTGCGAGGGTAAAAAGTGCAAATAAAAATCCCGGATATAAAAAATTCATTGAATGCAAAACTAACACCCAATTGCCATTATTTAAGCAGTTTTTCTTCTTTTTATTTCTTGGGTAATTATGTTTAGTTCTTTTCCTGTTTGGCCTGCTACAGAAGTGTTTTCTTGAGCCCTTCTAATAAGATAAGGTGTAGTGAACCTAACAGGGCCGTAAGGCAAGTATTTAGTTACGTTGTAACCTTCGGCTCCTAAAACAAAGCTAATGTTATCGCTCATGCCATAAAGCTGAGAAAAATAAATGCCTTTAAAGTCTTTGGCAATTTTGTTAGATTTCATCAATTCTGTTAAATACAAGCAGCTTTTATCGTTGTGTGAGCCGGCGCAAATAGAAATTGTATCTAAATTTTCTACTGATATTTGTAGGGCAAGGTTATAATCTCTATTAGTAGATTTTTTATCTGCTTGCATTGGGGTAGGATCACCCTTTTCTTTCGCCCTCAGGTTTTCTTTTTCTAAATATGCTCCTCTAACAAATTTTACTCCCAACTTCCAACCTTGAGTTTTTGCTTGGTTGATGAGTTGATTTAGGTAGTCAATTCTATCATGACGATACATTTGTAAGGTTGTGTAAATAATTGGTTTTTTTTTGTTGAATTTTATCATCATGGCTTCCGCCATTTTATCAATAGCTACTTGTATCCAAGTTTCTTCGGCATCAATAAATAGTCTTGTATCGCTATCATAAGCAGTTTGGCAAACTGTTTCAAGTCTTTTCAAAGCTTTTAGGTATAACTCTTTTTCGTTAGGTTTTAATTCTTTTCCGGCAGATACTTTTTCTAAAATATCATGTCTTGCCATGCCTGTCATTTTTAAGCATCCAAAAGGAATGTAAGAATTGCCTTTCGACATTTTTAAGATTTTGATCAATTCATCTCTTGTGTTGTCAAAATCTGTCTCTTTTTGGGCAGCCTCAACCGAATAATCTAAAATAGAACCAACATTTGCTTCACCTAATTTTTGGATGGTAGATTCGCAATCTTTAATGCTTGTACCGCCACAAAACTGCCTAAAAATCGTCTTTTTTATGATCCAATCTATTGGTAATCGTAGTTTTAAAGCCAACAAACCCATAGAGGAAAAAAAGCTCACCAAACTAGGATTTTTAAACATCCTAAAAATGAAATAAGAAAACTGTAACTCCTCGTTACTTCGGTAACTAAAAGCAGTTTCTGTATCGTTTAGGTTTATAGAACTTTGGCTTACAATCTCGTCTATGTTATCCATCAAGCATAAAATTAAGGGCATACAAACTTATTCAAAACCCAAATTAGAATTTCATTTTTATTGAACGAATTCAAATCATTTAAGTTTTAATTTTTTTGATAGAACAAACTTTAGTTTTGCATAAAATTTTGCCATGAAAATTAAAAATGTAATCAAGACTTTTCCTGCAGATTTAGTAGATATGGGAGGTTTGCCAGTTAGACAACCAATACCAACCCAAAACACTGAGCAAATTGATCCGTTTTTATTGCTTCATCATGCAAAAATCACACTTCCAAAACATGGAATACCGCATAAAATGGGAGTAGGGCCTCATCCACACAGAGGGTTTTCTCCAGTTACTTTTGTTTTAAAAGGAGGAGTTCAGCACAGAGATTCGTTTGGCAATAAAAAAGATATTTATGCTGGTGGAGTGCAGTGGATGAATGCTGGAAAAGGAATAGTACATAGCGAAAGGCCTCCAAAAAACATTTACGAAATAGGAGGAGAGCAAGAAATTATTCAATTGTGGATTAACACGCAGAAAGCCAATAAAATGGATATTCCCTTTTACATAGGCCTGTCAAAAGAAGAAATTCCTGTGGTGAAATTTGCTGATGGAAACTCTTACGCACAGCTCATTGCAGGAAATTATCATGAGCAAAGAGGCGTTATTTCTCCTAATTCACCCATGCTTATTATGAAGTTTGAGGTTTACCCTGATGCTGAAATAAAAATAAATATCCCTAGCGGATTCAATTCTTGTTTTTACCAAATTGATGGTGAATTAAACATAAATGGTTTTGGAAAAACTGAAGGATTAAACCTTTACCAATTTTCAGATGAAGGTGATTTTTTAAAACTTAAAGCATTTGAAAAAACACAGTTTTTACTGTTGGCAGGTAAACCTATAAACGAACCTTTGGCAACTTACGGCCCTTTTGTAATGAACAACCAAACAGAAATTATGGAGGCCATGAGAGATTATAACATGGGTAAAATGGGAATATTGATTGAGGATGAATAAATCTTTGGTTATTATCATTTAATTTGCCCCAAACTTACAATTGCATGAAGCAGTCTACCCCCAAAGGAACTAGAGATTTTTTACCCGAAGCAGCCGCAAAACGCAACTATATTTTTGATACCCTAAAAAGCGTTTTTGCCAAATATGCCTATTTACCGGTTGAAACTCCAGCCATGGAAAAGCTTGAAACCCTTACCGGAAAATATGGTGAGGAAGGAGATAGGCTAATTTTTAAAATTCTATCAAGAGGAGAAAAATTACAGAGAGCTTTAACTTCAGATGAATTAACAGAAAAGAATTTAAGCGAAGAAGCTCTTAGATACGATTTAACGGTTCCTTTCGCTAGAATGGTGGTGCAATACCAAAACGAGATTAATTTCCCTTTTAAACGCTATCAAATTCAACCAGTTTGGCGTGCTGATAGACCACAAAAAGGGAGGTACCGAGAGTTCTTTCAGTGCGATGTTGATGTAATCGGCTCAAACAGTTTGCTCAATGAAATTGAATTGGTTCAAATTATTGATGAAGGTTTTACGGCTTTGGGCTTGGGAGATTATAACCTAAAGCTTAACAATAGAAAATTATTGCTAGGCCTTGTTCAGGAATTAGGTATCGAAAACCAATTTATTGATTTTACAGTTGCGCTTGATAAGCTTGATAAAATTGGAGTTGAAGGGGTTTTGAATGAGCTTAGAGGAAAAGATATTGAAGAAAATAAAATTCAAGAAATCAAAAAAATAGTAGATTTAAAAAATGATAAAAAATTAAATATCAACAATTTAAAATCATTTATTAAAAGTAATGATACTGGTTTGAGAGGCTTGGAAGAAGTTGAGTTTGTGATTCAGAATGCAAACAATTTAGAAATAAAAAACTGTGAAATAGATATTACCCTTGCCAGAGGACTAAACTATTATACTGGTTGTATTTTCGAAGTTGTTCATCCAGATTTTAACTCTTCTTTAAGCGGTGGAGGCCGATATGATGACCTAACAGGAATTTTTGGATTGAAAGATGTTTCTGGTGTTGGGGTTTCATTTGGGGCTGATAGGATTTTTGATTTAATGGAGACCAAAGGATTGTTTCCCAAAAACCTAAATCAAAGTGCTAAAATATTGTTTGTAAACTTTGGAGACAAAGAGCAAGCAGCTTGTTTAAGGTTCGCATCTGAGTTAAGAAAAGAGGGCATAAGCACAGAAATTTATCCAGACCAGGTAAAATTAAAAAAGCAATTTAAATATGCAGATGATCGCGCAATTCCATTCGTAGCCATTATTGGTGAAAACGAAATAAACAACAATACCATTACCGTAAAAGACCTGCAAAGCGGAGAACAAAAAGAATACAACATAAAATACCTAACCCACATGCTAAAATCATAATATGAATTTTTATGAACTAAAACCTGAATCAATTTCCTTAACCACAATAGAAGAAGTTTTAGATATAAAGCTAAAGCTATCATCCCAAGCTAGGGAAAAAATCATTTCCAATAGAAATTATTTAGAATCTGTAATTGCCAAGCAAAACTCTACTATTTATGGCATAAATACAGGTTTTGGATCACTTTGCAACACGGTAATTCCCAACGATAAATTAGCTCAATTGCAGCACAACTTGGTAATTTCTCATGCTTGCGGGGTGGGCGAGGAAGTTCCAAAAGAGATTGTAAAAACCATGTTGTTTTTAAAAATTCAAAACATGGTTTTTGGCTTTTCTGGAGTATCGATAGAGTTAGTTGAGTTTTTGATAGAGCTTTATAATAACGATGTTTTACCAATTATTTATGATACTGGTTCGCTCGGGGCTTCGGGAGATTTAGCTCCATTGGCGCATTTAAGTTTGCCAATTTTAGGATTGGGAGAAGTTTTCTTCAACAAAACCAAAATGCCTTCAGCCCAGGCTTTAGAAACATTAGGCTTAAAGCCCTTGGCCTTAAAAGCCAAAGAAGGGTTAGCCTTGTTAAACGGAACTCAATTCATGTCTGCATATGCTTGCAATATTCTATTGCGTGCAAAACATGCTTTTAAATGGGCCAATACAACAGCAGCTATTTCTCTTGATGCTTTTGATGGATTAAAAGACGCGTTTTTTAGTGCGGCTCATCAAGTTAGAAAGCAAAGTCATCAATTGGTTGTGGCCAATCAAATCTTAAAGAACCTAGAGGGAAGTGAAATTTTAAATCGAAAAAAACTCCATGTTCAAGATCCTTACTCTTTTAGATGCGTTCCACAGGTGCATGGAGCAAGCTTTAACTTTATTGAGTTTGTAACAGAAATTATAGAAAACGAAATATCTTCAGTAACCGACAACCCCATTGTATTTGAAGAGGAAGATAGAATTATTTCTGCAGGAAACTTTCACGGACAACCATTGGCCATAGCTCTTGATAGTTTAGCCATTGCTTTGGCCGAATTAGGGAGTATTTCTGAGCGAAGAATTTACAAACTTATTTCAGGCACGAGAGGACTGCCTGCCTTTTTAACCCCAAATCCTGGTATTAACAGCGGATTTATGATTGCCCAATATGCTACTGCTGCTTTGGTTAGTAAAAACAAACAACTTTGCACACCCGCAAGTGTAGATTCAATAGATTCTTCAAACGGGCAAGAAGATCATGTAAGCATGGGTGCAAATACAGCAACAAAGTGTTTTCAAATAATGAATAACCTTGAAGATATTTTGGGAACTGAGTTGATGGCTGGATTTCAAGCTTTAGAATTTAGAAAACCTTTCAAAAGTTCATCAAAAATTGAAGCTTTGAGAGATTCCTTTAGAAAAGAAATACCATTTATTGAAGATGATGTTTTGATGTATGTGGAGATGCAAAAATCAAAATCATTTTTACTCCAAAATACTCCGCTTATTTAAAAGTGTCTTTCAAATAAAACCCTTTGAATCTATTTTGTGGGCAATGTTTTGGTGAATGTACTTTGGTTTCTTCTCGAAGGTGATTTACAGTTTCTGCTTTTGCTTGCGCAAACTCTGCCGAAACTATACCTGTTGGCACAGCAATTACGCCATAACCAATTATCATAATAAAAGATGCTAAAAATTGGCCTGCAACTGTTTGTGGAGCAATATCTCCATAACCTACTGTAGTTAAAGTAACAATTGCCCAATAAATACTTTTAGGTATAGAAGTAAATCCTGCTTCAGGTGTTTCAATAATGTACATAAGTGTGCCTAGAATTACCGCCGCTGAAATAACGCCACCTAAAAACACTGTAATTTTCATCCTGGAGTTATACATCGCTTTGGCTAGGGCTTCACTTTCTGAAGAGTACCTTACCAATTTTAATACTCTAAAAACACGTAAAAGCCTTAATATTCTTATGATTAATAAAAATTGTGTTCCTGTTAAAACCAAAGCCAAATAGGTAGGTAAAATCGATAATAAATCAATTATTCCATAAAAACTGAAAATATACCTTGATGGTTTTGGAGAGGTGTAAATCCTAAGAAAATACTCTGCTGTAAATAGCACAGTAAAAGACCATTCGGCAATGGAAATAAAAAATCCGTATTGAAAAGCAATCTCTCTAACACTTTCTAGCATTACAATAATTACCGAAACTAGAATTGCCCAAAGCAAACCAACATCAAAAAACTTACCCCAAAAAGTATCTGCTTCAAAAATTATTTCGTGCGCAATTTCTCTCCAAGGTCGATTTAAATCGAGGTGTTTGTATTTCTTTTCTTTACTCATTAATTATTTGGTTCGCCTAACAAAGAGTATTGAATAAGGTTTACACCCATTTGCAATGCTTTTTTTCTAGTTGCATCGCTATCGTTATGAATTGATTGGTCTTCCCAGCCATCTCCTAAATCGCATTCGAAGGAATAAAAGCAAACTAATCTTCCTTCGAAAATTAACCCAAAACCTTGTGGAGGTTTCTGGTCATGTTCATGAATTTTTGGTAAACCATTTGGGAAATCAAACGATTGGTGATAAATAGGGTGATTAAAAGGAACTTCGATAAAATCTAATTCAGGGAAAACCTTTTTCATTTGCGGTCTCATAAATTGGTCTAAACCATAGTTGTCATCAATATGCAAAAAACCACCTGAGAGTAGATAATTTCTTAGGTTTTGAGCTTCAGCTTCGCTAAAAATAATATTTCCATGCCCAGTCATATGAACAAAAGGATAGTTGTATATTTCTTCGCTTCCTACTTCAACGATGGCTTGTTGTTTTTGAATATTGGTATTGATGTTTTTGTTGCAAAACTCAATAAGATTAGGGATTGAGGTTTCTAGATTTGCATACCAATCGCCGCCGCCGTTGTACTTTAACAAGGCTATTTGAAAGCTTCCTTGTGCGGTTGCTCCAAAGCCAAATAGTAGAAATACAATAATTGGAAATAGATACCTCATTTTATTTTTTAGCATTTTGAAACATAGCACAGGCAAAAATAGCTGCCGTTTCTGTTCTCAATCTCGATTCTCCAAATGTAATGGGTTGAAATTGATTTTCGATAGCCAATTTTATTTCATTTGGGGTAAAGTCGCCTTCGGGGCCAATTAAAAAGCAAGTAGTTTGCTTTGAATTTATCGAAGGTGATATTTTAACTGTATCTTCATCGCAATATCCCACATAGCTTTGCTCAAACCTGTTTTTGGTGATGAAATTTTCGAAAGGTTGAAGTTCAAATATTTTAGGTAAAATACTGCGTTTACTTTGTTTGGTGGCAGATAAAATTAATTTTTCAAGTCGGTCGATTCTTAAAATTTTTCTCTCAGAACGTTTACACAAAATAGGGTAGATGTTGCTTACTCCAATTTCTGTTGCTTTTTCTACAAACCACTCTAACCGGTTAATATTTTTAGTAGGAGCAATAGCTATAGAAGGTAAATTGAGGTTTTTATCCCATCCTTCAACTTCAGTTTTTATCTCTAACTGAACCTCTTTTTTACTAATTGAAGAAAGGTTTGCAATTGCATTTGTTCCTTTTCCATCAAAAACTTCTATTTCATCTCCAACATTTAAACGCAATACTTTTTGTGCATGATGGGCTTCATCATTCAACAATACAGCTTTGTTATTTTCAATTAACGATGAGTAAAACCTATGCATTCAACGAAAGTATAAAACTAGTTCTCCTCTTGGAAATAGATTTTGTAGAATTTTCGCCCATCGTTATCAACGCCTTGTTCGATAAGTTTTCTATCGCCATGAATATATATGTGGAAGTTTTTATCGAGTTTTAAAACACTTTTAAAAACCCGTGCTTGTTTTTTTACAGCTTGTGCTGAAATTTCAAAATTATCAGGTATTTCTACATCGTTTTCTTCTATATAGGTTTTTCCAAAACTTCGATAGGATTCAATTACGCTGTGGTCTTGCAAAACTTCATTCTCAAAGCTTTCTTTCTCAAAGCTTTCATTTTCTTTAAAATAATTTACACTTCTGTTTAGCAAATCAATTTTATCGGCTTTGGTAACCTCAAATTGCTGATCTAACTGTTCGGTTACATACTTTTTGGTTAAGCCTAAAACCTGATTAGTTTGGTGAAACTCATTTTTTACAGGTTCAACTTGTAAAAAAGCATCCTTCCAATATTGAGCTTCCTTGGTTTTTCCTAGTTTATCAATCAATAAAACTTTAAAACCTTGGTTAATTTCTGTATTTACAATTAAGCACCCCTTGTCTAAATCTTTTAAATCAAAACCAAATTCATGGTTAAGGGTAAACCTGCCTGAAGCTCGGTTCATTTTTATAAATGGAGCATTTGTTTCAGATTTAAAAATACCAATAGCATCAGTAACTTCTTCATCTAACTCAATGTTGCTAAAGTGAACAATGTTAAATTGTCCTTCTTTTATTTTAGGATGATTACTTGTTTCATAGAGAAGTTTGGCCAAACTTTTTGAATGAGTTACAAAATTGCCTGGGTTATCAAAAATTTCGCAAACCAATTTGTAAACTTCGTTCATGTCGAGGTTTACGGTGTGGGTAAAACAATAAATTTCATCTTCTACCTTAAAGTTGGCTAAAAAATACTTTAAAAAATATGTTTTCGACTCTTGGTTTATGAGTGATTCCTCATCAGAAAGCCTTACACTTTCTTCGAGTGTTTTGTTTCCGATATGATGAGTAATAATTCGCTCTAAATAAGCCTCAGAAAGGTTTAGATGTGTCATTTATTAATTTTCCACAAAACTATAAGGGTTATCAATAAAGCAAAAAAAACCTCCAACTATTTCTAATTGGAGGTTTAAGTTTAAAGTGTTTAAGTTTAAGCTTCTTGAGAAACTTTTGGCGCTCCTGCTAAAATTTCATCATTGGCATAGTCAGAAAACTTATCAAAATTTTGCATGAATGCTTTAGCCAAATGCATTGCTTTTTTATCGTATGCTTCTTTATCAGCCCAAGTATTTCTAGGGTTTAAAATTTCAGAAGGAACATTATCACACTCTTTTGGCATATTTAAGCCAAAAATTTCGTCTGTAACAAACTCAACGTTGTTTAATTTACCTTCTAAAGCAGATGTAATAAGCGCTCTTGTATATTTTAAGCTCATTCTTTTACCTGTGCCATAAGCACCGCCACTCCAGCCAGTGTTCACCAACCAAACTGTTGCGCCAGAAGCTTTCATTTTTTTGCTTAACATTTCACCATATTTGGTTGGATGTAAAAGCATAAAAGGCGCACCAAAACAAGCTGAAAATACAGTTTCAGGTTCAGTTATTCCTTCTTCGGTACCTGCAACTTTAGCAGTATATCCACTTATAAAATGGAATGCAGCTTGGCCCGGAGTTAATTTTGAGATAGGAGGTAAAACTCCAAAAGCATCACAAGTTAAAAAGAAAATATTTTTAGGGTTTTTTCCTATGGATGGAGTAGCAATATTATCAATGTGATAAATTGGGTAGCTAACTCTTGTGTTTTGGGTTTTTTCGCCATTCTCAAAATCAGGTTCATTTGTACCTGGTTTAAAAACGATATTTTCCAATAAAGCACCTGGTTTAATGGCTCTGTAAATATCTGGTTCTTTTTCTTCTGTTAAGTCAATAACTTTAGCATAACAACCACCTTCAAAATTAAAAATAGTGTCATCTTCGGTCCAACCGTGTTCATCATCACCAATTAATTTTCTGCTCGGGTCTGCCGAAAGCGTTGTTTTTCCTGTACCTGATAAACCAAAGAAAATAGCAGTATCATCATCAACTCCAATATTAGCAGAGCAATGCATTGATAAGGTATTCTTTTGATGAGGTAAAATGAAGTTTAAAGCAGAGAAAATCCCTTTTTTCATTTCGCCTGTATAGCCTGTACCGCCAACTAAAGCAATTTTTCTAGTAAAGTTAAGAATAGCAAAGTTGTGCTGCCTTGTGCCATCAACTTCTGGATTTGCCATAAATCCTGGAGCACAAACTATTTTCCATTCTGGATCAAATGATTTAATTTCTTCTTCACTTGGTCTCATAAACATATTGTGCACAAACAAGTTAGACCAAGGTAATTCTGTAATGGCCCTAATGTTCATGGCATATCTTGGATCAGCGCAAGCTACGGCGTCTCTGACGTAAATTTCTTTGCCAGATAGGTAGTTAACAACCTTGTCGTAAAGTTTATCAAATTTTTCGCTATCAAAAGGAATGTTAATGTTTCCCCACCAAACTGAATCTTGAGTAATTGCATCTTTTACAATAAACCTATCTTTTGGGGAGCGACCTCTAAATTCGCCTGTGTCTACGTTTACAGCACCAAAGCTGGTAGCGTCTCCTAAACCTTTTTCAAGGGTTATTCTTTCTAATTCTTCTGAACTTAAATTCCAATGTTCATTGGCATTTTTAATACCATAATCAGCCAGATTGGCTTTTGGGTTTTTTAAACTATACATTATTGTGGATTTTTTGTCTTTTTACAATGGCAAATAAACTCATAAATTGAATTGATAAGAGGCAAATTTCCATTTTTTTATCCCCAATAAAGTTGACATTACTCATTTTTTGAGTTGATTATTGTTTTGCTTTCAAAAGCTAACAATATCCATCCTGCAATAAATAAAACTCCACCAATAGGTGTTATTGGTCCCAAAAACTTTAAAAACTCAGCATTTAGTATGTACCTAAGATTTAAAAAGTAAATAGAACCTGAAAATAAAATTATTCCCCAAAAAACTAAATTGAAAATGAGTTTGAGTCTTTTTGAAGTATTATTCAGGTAAAGCAAAAAAACAAAACCTAAAAAAAGAGTATGTAAAATGTGGTATAAAACACCTGTTTTAAAGCTTTCGAGTTGGGTAGGATTCAAAACCTCTTTTAAAGCATGCGCACCGAGTGCACCCAAAGCAACGGCAGTAGCTCCCAAAATTCCTACAATCAATAAATTAGGCCTCATTCAAATTGTTTTATATAGTTTAGGTACTCATTTCTAAACTCATTGGTTTTAAAACCAAGCGAATAGATTTTTAAGTTTTCTAAATCGTATGTTTTTGCAGCGAGTTCTTTAGCTAGCTCAAGTTTAAAATAATCTTGTTCAATTTCAGATAAAAATCCGCCGAGGGTAAACGATAAATAACAACTGTTTCGAAGCTCATTTCTAATGGCATTTACCTTTTCTTCATCAAACTGCAATTCTTCTAAGTAAGATTGTATTCTTCTACTTTCATAAAAATCAGCAAATACTTCGTCGCAATTCGAATTTGGCTTAACAGGTTTGTATTTCTTTTTGGCAAATTCACCATTATTGGTAAGATTTGTTGGAGTTTGAACGAATCCTTCTTGGGCTTTGAACCTAATTTTATATTTACTTTTTCGTTCGTTATAGTTAATGGCATAAGTGGTTTTGGTATAAACTGCAAGGCCTAAAACTTTGGTTACAGTATCTTTTGAATGTGGAAATGTTACCATGGCTTCATAAAACCCTAAAGGAAGGCCAAGTATTTCATAGTTCGACTTTGGATTGGTACCTTGAGAAACCCCATTAATATGCAGGTAAAATTCTTGAGAATTTGAAGAATAAATTTCTAAATCACAATCTTGAGATTTTGTAATGTGAAATAAAAACAGAAAAGGGACAAAGAAAAGTTTGATTTTCAACATTGGTTCAAAGTTACTAACCAAACTTCAAAAATGTCTCCAAAAACATTTCTGTTTTGATACATTCGCTTTTTTGAAAAATACCACACATGCGAAAGATTCTAGTTATTGGTGCAGGAAGGTCAAGCTCAAGTTTAATTAATTATTTGATAATTAATGCTAAAGATCAAAATTGGTTTGTTAGGGTTGGCGATTTAGATGAGAATATGGCCCAACAAAAGGTTAAAAACACTGAATTTGGGAAAGGCTTTTATTTTAATGTTTCTGATGATAATCAACGTGTTGATGAAATAAGGGAGGCAGACATTGTTGTATCGATGTTGCCTGCAAGTATGCATACAAGTGTAGCAAAAGATTGCATTGCATTAGGTAAGCCAATGGTTACGGCATCTTATATTTCTAATGAAATGAAAGCCTTAGATGAAGAAGCAAAAAAGGCAGGAATTACAATAATGAATGAGATTGGTGTAGACCCTGGAATTGACCATATGAGTGCCATGAAGCTTTTGGATGAAACACGAGCAAAAAAAGGAAATATACTAGCATTTGAATCTTTTACTGGTGGTTTGGTTGCGCCAGAAAGCGATAATAATCCTTGGAATTATAAATTTACTTGGAACCCTAGAAATGTTGTTTTAGCCGGAGCTGCAGGTGCTGTAAAATTTAAACAGGAGGGAACCTATAAATACATTCCCTATAACAGAGTTTTTAGAAGAACTGAAATAATAAAGATTGATGGTTTTGGTGTTTTTGAAGGTTATGCCAATAGAGACTCTTTAAAATACAGAGAGGTTTATGGCTTAAACGAAGTTCCAACCATTTATAGAGGCACTTTGCGTCGAAAGGGTTTTTGTAAGGCTTGGGATGTTTTTGTAAAACTTGGTGCAACTGATGATTCTTACCAAATGGAAGATTCTGAGAATATGACATACCGAGATTTTATCAATTCATTTTTGGCCTATAACCCAACAGACTCTGTAGAATTGAAATTAAAGCAATATTTAAAAATTGACCAAGATGACGTTGATTTATGGGAAAAATTAGTTTGGCTAGACATATTTTCTGACAAAAAAGTAGGTTTAAAAAATGCCACCCCAGCTCAAATATTAGAACATATTTTAAAACAAAAATGGACTCTTGATCCTGAAGATAAAGATATGATTGTAATGTGGCACAAATTAATTTTTGAATTAGAGGGAAAAATTACCCAAATACAAAGTTCTATGGTGCACATTGGAAAAAACCAAACAGAAACGGCAATGGCCAATACTGTAGGTTTACCTGTTGGTATTGCAACAAAAATGATTTTGAATAAAGTGATAAATGCCCCTGGAGTTCAAATGCCAATTACTCCAGATATTTATTTGCCCATTTTAAACGAGTTAAAACAATATGGAATTTCTTTTGAAGAGAAG
>JABAYK010000034.1:4504-15252 GCA_018609045.1 Flavobacteriales bacterium | reverse complement strand
AGTTATAATAGAGTTTGTTGAAATATCTTCTTTTTGATCAAAGCCTAAATGTGTAAAATCTTTTAAATGATTCTCACCTAAATCTGTTTCGAAAACATGGGAGAGTGTATGAAAAAAATCTAGCTTTTCTTGAGGGTTTTCAATGGAACAGCTAATAACATTTTTATGACTATGAGGAACAATATTGTGAAGCAAGATGAATGCTGCAGCAATAAAGCAAAAAAATGAAGCCATTAATTTCACGTTACAAAACTATTTTATTTTTCTTAAAAAAGCCCATTTCAGATTTTCTGAAATGGGCTTATAAACTTGTTATGTTGTTTTTATTTTACTGCAACAGTTTTTGTTACGTTACCTTGGTTAACAAAAGCAATTTTCTTTGTTCCTACCTCTTCCAATACATATTGGTAGGCAGAAATAGAGATTAAGCCATTTTCAGAGGCAGTAAAAGAAGATAATTCAGAACCGTCAACTGTGTAGGTATTTGTGTTGTTGTTTGGAACTATTTTTTGGTAAGTAGAACTTCCGTCAGACATCACAATTATTACGCTATCAGCGTTTGTAATAGCAGATTTAAATGTTAAGTTATAATCTGCCCCAGCTGTAATATCACCTGAAGTGATTTCAGACATTGCAGGGAAATCAAGGTTAATTGTCTTGTCAAAAGCATCAAAATCAGCACTTCCACTAGCTTTCCAAGTAACAGGGTTTTTAAATTCTTCGCCCGAAGTACTTGTATAAGTATAATAATTGCTTTCATTTTTATCTAATGCCATTCCGTTTATTGTTACATCACCTGCATAAACATAAGCAGTGCCTGCAGCATCAAAAAATACTGAAGCAGCAAGTCCTATATTAATTTCAAGTGATAAGCCAGCTTGTTGTGTAAAAGTGGTATTGTTTATTGCTACCATTAAAGCTTCTGCTCCAGGTACGATAGGCAAAGTAACAGCTGCATCTCCTCCACCTTCTATGGTAATTGTTTTTGTTTTTTCTTTTGCACCAGAAGAGCTTTGAGCAATTAAACTAACTAAATAATCTCCACCTTTATCGTAGGTATGCGTTGGGTTTTTGTCGGCAGAAGTATTTCCATCTCCAAAAGACCATGTGTATTCAGTAGCATCTCCTTTAGTTAGGTTTTCAAAGGTTACGGTATTTTCTTCGATAGTGTAATCGAAATCAGGTTCAATCTTTTCGTCGCAAGACGTTACAAAAACTGCTAAGGCAGCAATTAACAAGAAATAAATAGGCTTTTTCATACAGTTTTTTTAAAATTAACTTTCAAATATACGGAAATCGATTAAAAAATATATAAGGTAAATACCCTATTTTAATATCTAACAGAAACCCCAATGTTTAATTGGGTTGAACCGAAATTCGGAGATAAAAATATTTTTCTATTTCTTCTATTTAACGCGAACATTAATCCATCAAATATTAGTAAAAATGATCCTTGTAGAATTAATGATTTTCCATAACCATTTAATTGAGGCTTTTTTTCTATTTGATTATTCAAAATAAATCCAGTTGAAATGTATACTAGGTCTAATCCAGAGTTTATCAAAAATATTCGCTCAGTTTTAAGCTGAGTTTTCAAGAAATCAGTTTCATCTGTAGGAAGGTTTTTTCTGGAGCTGTTTATTAACCCAATACCAGCTAAACCTAGATTTACAGTGTTCCACATGATATTCATTTGGTGAAAATACTTTTGTTCAGTGGTAGTTTGATTAACTTTAATACCTCCAAAAATAATGTTTGACGCTGCCCAGCCGCCTAAAAAGTACAAACCCGAATTGTTTATTGATTTGTAATTTGAAGTAAGTTGAATGGAGAGTTCTTTTTGACTAAAAGCCCCAAAAGAGATAAAAACAAAAAATATGAATAATTTATACTTCATAAAAAAGGGAAAGCCCCGCTAAAAGCGGGGCTTTTTGTTTTGTGTGGGGCTACCAAACCTACCTAACCACAGATTGAGCCATGAAAAAACCACCACACATTAAACAAACCTTAACCAAAACCTGTACTATAAACCATTAACTTTATTTTTGGTTCACGCATTTTAAAAAATAGTTTAAATTTTATTATGAGGTTAGAATTAGTTTGGAAAGGGAAAGAAGATTTGGCGAAGCAAAAACCTCAAAATTCTACTGTTTCAGAGGTAAAGTCTAAAAGAATTTCAAGTTCCACAAATGCTCCAATTCATAAAATATTTGAGGGAGACAATCTGCTAATTTTAGAAAATAGAAGGGAAGAATGGAAAGAGAAATTTAAATTAATTTACATCGATCCTCCATACAATACAGGCAATACAGATTTCTTTTACAAGGATAAGTTTAAGGCTGCCGAGTGTGAAGACTCGCATACAAATTGGCTAAATTTTATTTATCCAAGATTGGTAATTGCTAAAGATATTTTGCACGAACAAGGTGCAATATTTATCTCTATTGATGATTACGAGTTGTTTCATTTAAAACTAATTTGTGATGAAATTTTTGGCCCTCAAAACTTTGTAGCCAACTTTGTTAGAGTAAATAAGTCGGGGGCAGGACACGATACTAAAAAAGTTGCTATTGAATATGACTATGTTCTTTGTTATGCCAAAAATTTTAAACAATTAAATTTTTCTAAAGAGGAACTAAAACCTGAAAATGACCCTAAGTACAAATTGAAGGATGAACATGTTAAGCACAGAGGCAAGTATTATTTACGCGATTTAGATTATAGGGGTAGTTACAGTCTATCATTAGATTATGGAATTGTTACCCCAGATGGAAAAGAGGTTTTCTCTGGAGGCAAATTTGGAAAACCAAACACTTGGAGGTGGAGTAAAGAGAAATTTGAATGGGGAATTAAAAACGATTTTATTGTTTTTAAAAAGAGGGAAAAGGGATATAAAGTTTACATTAAGCAATATCAATTTGTAGACAATAAAAACCAACTTAGGATAAGGAAAATACCTTACCGTTCACTAATTAATTTTAGCAATTCTAAAGGAAGTACCCAATTAAAAAGTGTTTTAGAGCAATCTATTTTTTCTTACCCAAAACCCCTTGAATTAATCGATTTTATTCTGAGTTTATATGCCGAAGAAAAGGCAATAGAAGTTTTAGATTTTTTTGCTGGAAGTGGCACTACGATGCATGCAACCTTAATGCATAATGCTAAGCACCAAACCAACCATAAATGTACTCTTATCACCAATAATGAAAATAATATTTGCCAGGAGGTAACTTATCCTAGAATTAAAAATGTGATAAAAGGCTATGTAACTCCCAAAGGAAAAAAAATTGAAGGATTGGTTGATAATGAATTAGTGTATTATAAAATTAAATAATGCCTGTTTCTGAAAACGATATTTGTAAACTATATGTATCAAAACAAGATATATTAATATGTATTGAAAGGGCCTTGAATTTAGGTTTTGAAGACAACTTAAGAAAAAGGCACATTAATGTAAAGTTCGATTCGAAATTACGAGGTTATCTAGGTGAAGTTGCATTTAATAATTGGTTAAAAAGATTTGGTGTTTTTTACACAAAGAGCAATCAATTTAATGTTAAAACTAAAATGGATGTTGATTTTAAGTTTTTGGTTAATCAAAAATCTTATGATGCTGAAGTAAAAACCTCTTTAATTCCTGATGAAGACAAAAGCATAAAAAACTCTCTTTTAAAAAGAGATATAAAATTGATAAAAAGGGGAAATAAATCTATAGATGAATTAGAGTCAGATTTGCATATTCAAATTTTCTACAAGCAACTCGCTGTAGCCAAAGACAATTGGTTAAAAACAAAAAAACTGAATTTTAACACTTCGAATATCGAAGATTTGTATTATCAATCTGCTGCCTACAGATATTTGAATGATATTTTTTTTGTTGGTTGGATAAGTAAAGAAAAACTAATAGAATACCATACGCCTAGCGAGAAAACATGGAGTTTCAAAAACTCTCAAAGGATTTTTTGGAATTGCAATATTTCAACCCAAGCTAATTCTCCTTTAAGTTTTATTAAGTTTTTAAAAGGTAATGCTAAAACCTAAAGATGGCAATATGGGAAGCTGATTTACCCTATCGTTGGTAATTCTATCGTAGTAAAAAATATTTTCTCTACTGTAAGCATTCGTAACACCTAAGTTGGCTTCAAACTCTGAGTTGCTTCCAAAATATGCTTTGTATTTTAAGTTTAAATCTAACCTATGGTAATAAGGTAATCTGCCTTGGTTCAATTGTGCATATTGAATTCCTAAATCGCCATTTGCATTTGTATAATCAGTACCAATACCATCACTAAAATTAAATAACTCATAAAAGCCTTGGTTTTGGGTAAATGGAAATCCAGAACCAAAATTCCATCTTCCGTTAATTTCCCAATTCAAGTCTTTTCCAAAAGTATAAGCCGAAACTAAGTTGATGTTGTGTCTTCTGTCAAATATTGGTCGGTATGTTTGAATACCATCCCATCTATTGTTAAAGCCTAAAGAATAAACTGCCCAGAAATAAATTCTTTTGTAATCATATTTAGCAACAAAATCAACTCCAGAAGCATCTCCGGTTTCTATGATAAAATCTTTTTTCTGCAATTCAGGTCTTGATGAATTTTCTTCGTTATCGTCAAAAATTTTGTTTCTGTTTAAGTTAGATAATTGAGTAAACCTTTTGTAATAACCTTCAACGTTAAGTGATATTCTTCGGGTTAAATCGTATTCTGTTCCAATAATTAAATGATTGGCTTTTTGCAGCTTATGAGTTACATCTCTGGTGTTGCCATCTTCATCAGTAAATGTTGATTGTAAATTATCTGGTCCTGTAACAAACCCATAAAAAAGGTTTACTACATCTCTATCTGAGTTTGCACTAATTAAATTTTGTGAGTACATTCCTGCAGCGAGTTTTAATCTCCAATTATCGGTTACGTTATATTTAAAACCCAACCTCGGCTCAGGAGAAAAGGTAGCTAAAGAAGCATAATATTGGGCTCTAAAACTAGGCTCTAAAACCATTTTACCTTTATTCCATTTGTATTTTACATAACCAGCTAATTCTGTTGTGTTTTGTTGTTGTTCAATTTTTCTGTTAAGGCTGTTAAAAAAAGAAAAGTCGGTAGATAGTCCAACTACTTCCATTCCGTATTTTATTTCATCATCTAAAATAAAATAAGTGAAATTAAGGCCAAAGTTAAACCCATCAATAGAACTAGACCTTGGGTTTAAAGATTCTGATTGTTGGTCTACAGCATAACTTGAGTAAGCAAAATTTCCTTCAACCAAAACTGGAGAGTACATGGGCACTAAAACAAAGTTGCTACCTACGCCAAAGTTTCGCCAACCTATTTCAGCAATACCTCTGTAGTTTACATTATCGGTGTAATTAAATCCGAATAAATTAAACTTAGACCCATTATCGCCATTAAAAGTGATTTTTCCATATAAATCGGTAAAATTAAATGGCAAACCTGCTGTATCAACATAATTGTAAAGCGTTTTAGAAGTTTTGTCTAAGTATGATGTTTTGGCTGATAGAATATATGAAATATATGGGTCTCCTAAGTTTTCTGGCTTTTTGAGCGGACCTTCTAAAAGTGCTTTTGCGCCGAATGGGCTAACACCAATTTTGCCTCCAAAAGATTTTGAGTTTCCATCTCGAGTGGTAATGTCCATGATTGAAGAAATTCTTCCGCCATGCTCCGCATTAAAACCACCGGTATAAATATCCGCATTTCTGATAATATCGGTTTCAAAAACAGAAAAAAGTCCAATTGAGTGAAATGGATTATACACAATCATGCCGTCCATTAAAACTTTGTTTTGAACAGGAGACCCACCTCTTATATATAGTTGACCTCCTTGGTCGCCAGTAAATATTACCCCAGGTAAAACTTGTAAGTATTGTGCTAAATCTGCTTCACCTCCAACTGTAGGTAATTGCTGGATTTCTTTTGGCGTTATTTTTACCACCGACATTTTAACCGAAGTTTTTGCTTCTTGTTTTTCAGAAGAAACCTCAAAAACATCTAATTTTATTGATGATTTTGAAAGGTATAATTGTTTGGTAAACATGTCGCCACTTTTTATGGTAACTGTTTCTCTAAGTGTGTCGTAGCCTAAAAAGGTAACCATTAAATTATAGCTTCCACCAGGAATTTTATTGAAAGAAAAATAGCCGTTAACATCTGTTACAGCTCCATATTGAGTCCCTTCTAAAAAAACATTGGTAAAAATTATTGGGTTACCATTATCTTTTTCATAAACAAAACCTTTTATAATCCCATCTTGAGAGAAAGCGTAAAGACCAAAAAGAATAAAAAACAATACAAATAAATTCCTCATTTCTAGTAAAATCTGAGATTTAATTTCAAGGGTGCCAAAAATAGCAATATAAATATGTGAATCAATTTTAAATTTTTCAACTTTACACGGGGTTGTTTTTTTATTTAAATGGTATTATTTTAACTGACATAATGGTGTTTAAGACGAAAAAAATCCGATATTTTTTTTAACAACGATGTTTAATTTAATTTTATCTCCAAATATTTAAAAATATGGCTAAACTATTAGCTAAATCAGTAGCGATTTTTGTTTTTGTTTTTTCCTTTATTAATACATCAGTAGCGCAAGATCAAATATTGAGAGATCTTCAGACTAAAGCCCGCACCCAATTAAATAATGCAAATTACAGAGAGGCTTACAATAGCTATGAAAAATTATTAGCAATTGACGCCAATAAATGTTCATTTAATTATGAAATGGGAGTTTGTGTTTTTCTTGGCTCTGCAGATAAAACTAAAGCACAACCATATTTCGAAAAAGCACAAGAAACATAGAAACCAAATGTGGAACCTGCCGAACTTTTGTGTTATTTAGGAAAATGCTATCATTATCAAGGTAATTTCACTTTTGCAATTCCTGCTTATAATACTTGTTTAAATTTTTTGGCGGGCGGAAAAGGTGGAGAAGATTTAAGAGCCGATATATTCGAACTGATTGATCAATGTGAGCAAGGGAAAATACCTGTGAAAGAACAAGATTTGGTAATATTAGCTCAAGAGGAAGGCACTGACCCCGATGTTTATAAATATTTTGTTGATGGGAATAGATATGTGAAAATTGAAAATTTGACATCAGAATTAAATACAAACTATTCCGAATATGGTCCTTTGCTCATTTTGGCTTTGCAAGTACTACACTTGCAGAGTATAGTAAAAAAGTTATTCTACCTGTAATTGATTTTATCAATGATAATCCGGGTAAGCAATTTACCCTTAGGTTATATGGCCATACTGATAGTAAGGGGTCTCCAAAGCAAAATATGATAATTTCTACCGAGCGTGTAAATAATGTAAAAGCTTATTTAGAAGCTATGGGAGTTAAAGCCAATATGGAAACAAAAAGCTTTGGTGAATCTCGCCCTGCAACAGCTTCAGAAAACGAACAAAACGCTGTTTTTAACAGAAGGGTGCAAGTAAGGGTTTACGTTAAATAAAAAATTGATTTATTCCCCAAACGAGAGTATAAACCAAGCCAAAACATAAGCAGCAAACCAAAATAAACTTTAAAACCTTTGGCAATTTAATAGGTTTTGGTCATGTCTGTTGGTATAAGAATAATGTAATTCCCCAACTTTTCGTAGTCTTTTTCAAATTCAAAGTTTTCTGATTCTACTACTGCAATGGTTTCAACTTTTAAGTCTACATTATTTCTTTTTAGATACCAATAAATACCTCCAAATTCTTTTGAATGAAAATCACCATTAAAGTGAACAAAAATAGAGTTTGGCTTTAAGTTTTTCTCAATAAAGTGAGCCATTGTTGCATCCTTTGAAGCTTGGGCTGCAACAAAGTTTATTGATTTACTTTCATCGCCATGCATCCCCATCATTTTTAGCATTTCTTGGTAACCAGGTATTTCTAACCCAAATTTTATAGGTAATGGTGCAATGTAGCTTTTAGCCTCTTCAGATAAGCTGTCTAAATAATCTAATCCTTTAGATGAAACAATTGAAGCATATCTTCTTGGAATATTGGTTGCTACAAATTTTGAGTTTGTTTCATAAGCAAACTCCAAAATTGGTTTGTAGTCTGTAGAGTAGTTGTTCCATAACTTCATTTCTTTTTCGAAATTACTTTGCTTTACCATGCCTAAAAAGTATTCATCTATTAATAATTGGTTATCGGTTTCAAACATTTCTGAGCCAATAACTAAGTTTTGCTCTTGTGTTTTTAGTGCTTTTAATGTTTGCAATTGTAACCAGTGAATAATACTGTTATTATGATACTCGCCAAAGAGTAAAACCTCATTTTTTGAGGTATTTTTTATAAATTTTTCAAAGCTCAGCTCCTTGCCTTTTTGGTCGTAAATTTTATAAGCTATACCATTTGTTTGAGCAAACGAAATGGTAACCATAAAAGCGAATAATATAGAAAGTGCATTTTTCATCAATTGAGTATTTTATAAATTAATTCTTTTAAAATTTCTCCTTCGTTATTGTTTGTAGTATCAATTCCTTTGGAGGTTAAATCGGCTAATTTTATTTCATGAATTATTTCTGTAACTCTTCTTGGGCTATACAATTGGCTAGCTTTTATTATTTCACTAATAAAAAACGGACTCATTTTTAAAACACTAGCCAAATGCTTAGGGTTTTTGTTTTTTTCGTACTGAATGGTTAAAATTCTGGTAAAGTGTTTTGCCAAACTCGGTAAAATCATAAAAATTGAATGCTCTTTGGGATTATTGGCGAAATACGTTACAATTTGAAAAGCCTTGAAAGTGTCTTTAATTGAAAGAGCTTTTTGTAATTCAAAATTGTTAAAGTCTTTGCTAATTCCTATGTTATCTTCAATAGATTCAGGAGTTATTGTTGCCCCACGACCTAAAATTATTTCTAGCTTTTCAATTTCGTTGCTAATTTTTTGCAAATCATTGCCTAAAAATTCTGAAAGTAATATTGTCGATTTTGGAGCAATTTTTAATCCTTTAGCATGAACGTAATCCTGTATCCATTTTGGGATTGCATTTTCATAAAGTTTGCTGCTTTCAAATACTACCCCTGATTTTAGGGCCGCTTTTAAATACTTTTTGCGTTTATCGGCATTTTTATACTTATGGCAAATTACCAAAATGGTTGAGCTAAGAGGATTGTTAAAATAGCCTTCCAACTCTTCAATTTTTTTTAAGTCTTGGGCCTCTTTAATTATTACCAATTGATATTCAGACATCATAGGAAACCTTTTAACCGTTTCTAAAATTTGCCCAATTTCAGTATCTCTTCCGTATAAAATAGTAAGGTTAAATGCCTTTTCAGATTCATCTAAAACATTGTTTTCTAGGTAATCTGAAATTTGATCAATAAAAAATGGCTCAGTGCCATGTAAAAAGTAAATAGGCTTAAATTTTCGTTGCTTTAAGCTAGATAAAATATCTAAATACGTGCTCATTAAAACTTCAAATGCTTTACTGTTAAACCATCATTAATAAGCTGATTTAAAGATTCAATTCCCATTTTGATATGTTTGTGTACAAAGTTTTTGGTAACACTTTTATCACTTTCATCGGTTTTTACACCTTGTGGAGTCATAGGTTGATCTGTTACCAAAAGTAAAGCACCGCATGGAATTTCATTGGCAAATCCTGCTACAAAAACAGTTGCTGTTTCCATGTCAATTGCCATACAACGAGTTTTTTTAAGGTATTTTTTGAATTTTTCATCGTGTTCCCAAACTCTTCTGTTGGTGGTGTAAACTGTTCCTGTCCAGTAATCTTCAGAGAAATCTCTAATGGTGGTAGAAACGGCTTTTTGTAAACTAAAAGCAGGTAAGGCAGGAACTTCTTTTGGTAAATAATCATGAGATGTACCCTCGCCTCGAATGGCAGCAATAGGTAAAATCCAATCTCCAATTTCACTTTTCTTTTTTAACCCACCACATTTTCCTAAAAACAAAACAGCTTTAGGCTTTATGGCCGAAAGTAAATCCATTACAGTAGCTGCATTTGCACTTCCCATTCCAAAGTTTATCATGGTAATGTCGTTGCCATTTGCAGCGGGCATAGCTTTGTTTTCATCAATTATTTTAGAACCAGTTAAGTCACAAAAAATATTTAAGTAATTATCAAAGTTGGTGAGCAAAATATATTTAGATACTTCTTCTAATTTTAAACCTGTGTAACGGGGAAGCCAATTTTCTACTATTTCTTGTTTCGTGTTCATGTATCTTATGGGTTGCTTTGCTTTTATTTGCCTTATGGATAAATTGAATTTTCCAAACTACAAATTTAACATTAAAAAAAGCGACGAAGATTTATTAATATTCGATGAGGTAAGAAAAAAATATATTGTTTTAACCCCAGAAGAGTGGGTTCGTCAGCATTTGGTATTTTATTTAGCCCAAGAGAAAAAGTTTCCACAATCATGCATGAAATTAGAAATGCAGTTAAAAATTAACACGCTACAACGCAGACCCGATATTGTGGTTTATAATAATTCAGGAAATCCGATTTTTATTGCAGAATGCAAAGCTCCAAATATTAAAATTACCCAAGATGTTTTTGAGCAAATAGCCCAATATAACCTTATTCTTAAAGTCCCGTATTTAATGGTTAGCAATGGTTTAAATCATTATTACTGCAAGGTAAATTTTGAAACCAAAAGCATTACTTTTATTGAAGATTTACCAAATTATCATGATTTACAAAAAAATATTTCTTAGCCTTTTACTTATTTCTTTTTTTCAATCGACCTTTTCTCAAAGGGC
>JABAYK010000034.1:0-4494 GCA_018609045.1 Flavobacteriales bacterium | reverse complement strand
GGCAAAAATTCATTTTAATCAAAATAGAAATATTTATCTCCAATATTTGGAACAACATCCCGAAAAGCAAAATGAAGATTTGCACATTATTTTACATGGAGAAGCCAATAAAATAATTGAACTAATAAATCAACAAGGCGGTAAGGTAAAGTATCAAACTCCGTCAGGAGTTAGTGCCTTAATTAAGGCCAAAGATGTTGCTGTTTATTCCTCTTCAAAGTTTATTGATAGAATAGAGTTTTCTTTAGGCCAGGGTAAAGTTTTAACCAATAACTCAATCAATCACTCAAGGGTAAATTTCGTTAGACAAGCTCTGCCTCCTTTAAATCAAAACTATACGGGTAAAGGCGTTATTATAGGAATAATTGATACTGGAATAGATTTCACTCATCCCGACTTTCAAGATACTTTAGGAAATACAAGAATTCTTGCTATTTGGGATCAAAGACTAGGATTTGACTCCACTCTAACTCCATCAAAATATGGTTATGGGCAAGCTTGGGATAGTGCCGCAATAAATAATGGAACATGCACGCATGTAGACCCATTAAGTGATTTTGGTCATGGTACAAATGTGAGTGGAATTGCAGCTGGTAATGGAAACTCGGTAAATAAATCAATTGCAGATTATACAGGTTACGCTCCCGAATCTCATTTGGTAGTTGTAGCCTCAAATTTTAATGCAAACAACTGGACATCTACCGTTGCAGATGCTGTTGATTATATTTTTCATTTAGGAGATTCGCTTAATATGCCTGTTGTTATCAATGCAAGCTTAGGTCAGTTAACTGGTTCGCATGATGGCTTGGATGCGCCTGCTCAATTTATAGATAGTTTAATCAACGCCAAGCCAGGTCGGGCTATGGTTTGTGCTGCAGGTAATTTTGGTGGACTTCCAGATTATCACTTGGGCTACAATGTAAATTCAGATACAAGTTTTACTTGGTTTGTTTCAAATCCAAATTCGGCATTTGGTTTTAATGCCGTTTTTTACGAATTGTGGGCAGACACAAATCAATTTAATAATGTAAACTTTTCTTTAGGAGCTTCAGATTCATCTAATGGAAATTTAATTGGTAGAACAAGTTTCGGTCAAATTCAAAACAGATTAAACATTCTTTATACCGATTCAATTTTTGATGATTCGGGTTCATATGTAACTCAAGTCCAAACTTATGCAGAGTGTCAAGAAAGTAGATATTTACTGCAAGTTTTTTTAAATAATCCACCAAGTGCTCATTATTACGATTTAATAACCACAGGAAGCGGAAAATTAGATGTTTGGAGTTCTAGCTTGTTTGGATATTCTGATATGCTCAAGAATAATTTACCGGGAATAGGAAACTTGTCTAGGTTAAGCTTTTATCAAAAGCCTGATACCTTGCAATCAATTGTAAGTTCTTGGGCGTGTTCTCCAAACGTAATAACTGTAGGTAATTACACCAACCGAAATAGTTTTGTTGATGTAGATTCGGTTACCCAAAATTTTGCAGTTACTCCTGGTGCTTTATCAGCATCATCGTCAAGAGGTCCTAGCAGATTAGGTGTTTTAAAGCCGGATTTAAGTGCTCCAGGTGATTACACTTTAGCTGCGGGTTTGGCGGCAGATTTAAATGCTATAAAAGCAATTCCTGCATTAAGGTCTTTTGTTGGTTTAGGTGGTTATCACCGAAGAGTTGGAGGTACTTCTATGGCTTCCCCTGCAGTGGCAGGAGTTGTGGCAATGATGCTAGAAAAATGTCCAAATTCAGATATCCAAACCTTAAAAAATAACTTATATAATTCAGCTTATACAGATACTTTAATAGGAACAACTTTGCCAAATGTAGAGTGGGGAAGAGGCAAATTAGATGGTTTTGCAGCTCTTAACTCTTCAAACTTTTATCCTAAAATCAATTACTCGTCCGATTCGTTACTTTGCGCTAACGAAACAGTAAATATTACCACCCAAAACACTTACCAGTCATACGCTTGGAGCACAGGAGATTCATTAAGTCAGGTGAATATTTCACAACAAGGATTTTACAGTGTTTCGGTAACCAACTCCTTTGGTTGTTCAAGCTCTTTAGATTCGATTAGAGTAGATTCTGTGCCAACTCCAAATTTTAATTTGGGTTTAGATACCACAATTTGTAAAGAAAACTTTGTCATTTTTAATTTAGATACAAACCTTTCAAATATTTCATGGGTTGATGGTTCTTCAAGTTCAACCTTTCAAACCAATCAGGTAGATTCCATTGTTCATGTTTATGCCGAAAATCAGTTTGGTTGCGGAAGCTCAGATACAGTGCTTATTAATTATTTTCAAACTCCAAATCCAAAACTAGCCAATGATACTTCATTGTGTTTAGGAGATTCCATCAAGGTTTCTCCAGGTGTTTTTCAAACTTATGTTTGGAGTTTCGGAAGTAATTCAGATACAATATCGTTAAAAACTCAAGGAACATATTCTGTATCTGTAACCGATTCAAATAATTGTTCTGCATCTGACTCAATTCAAATTTTGGCTGTTTTTCCATTGCCTCAATTTAGTTTAGGAAATGATACTTTTTTGTGTTTTGGACATCAATTGACTTTATCTGGTCCTTCAAATATGAGCAGTTATTTTTGGACAGTAGGAACATCTGGAAATACGTTGTTGGTAGATTCTGTCGGAGATTATTCACTGGCAGTAACAGATAACAATTCATGTTTTTTTGCTGATACTTTAGCGATTTTTCATATTCAAAATTTACCACCAAAAGCTTTAAATCAAACTTATGAAGTCTGTCTAAAAGACTCAGTTTCTATTTCAGGCCCAAATGGAAATTATACTTATTTGTGGGACAATGGAGTATTTAACAAAACACAAACTTTTGTTTCTTCTTCTACCATCAATTTAGCTGTAACCGATAGTTTAGGTTGCTCATCAATAGATACAGCAGAAGTAATTGTAAATAATTTGCCAGTTTTTAATTTAGGGGGCGATACGGGATTGTGTGAAAATGTATACAGCACAATATTTTTAAGTGGGCCAACCAATATGGTAAACTATAATTGGGTTTTTGGAGCAGGCGGTCCAACTGCATCTTTTTGTAATGGTTCTCCTGGTGCAATTTGTGATTATTCACTTCCTGCCAATGGCATAGTTTGGTTAGAAGTTGTTGATAGTAATAATTGCAATTTTATAGATTCGATAAAAATTGATACTCTTCCCACCCCAAATATTAATCTCGGAAGTGATCTACTTTTTTGCGCCAATAACGATACTTTTTCAGTAGATATCGATTTACAACCTTTTGGTTATAAATTCCTTTTTTGGAGCGACAATACTTTTGATTTTCAAAAAAGCTTGACCGAATTTGGAGAGTTTTGGGTAGAAGTAGAAGACCAAAATGGTTGCACCAACAGAGATTCTGTATTAATTGACTCATTGCCTATTCCGAAATTTAGCTTGGGTAACGATACTGTTTTACCTCCATCAATTAAAAGTTTTGTTTTGGGTTCAGGAGTTCAAGCAACAAACTATTTATGGTTCAACCAAACTTCAGACTCTTCTGTTGTTTTGAATTTTGACAATGACTACCCAAAAAATATTTGGCTCCAAGTTTCAAATGCAGAAGGATGTTTTTATACTGATACAGTTTTTGTAGATTGGTATGCTTGGGGATTAGAAGATCAAACCAGCAATTTCGGGGCAATTATTTATCCCAATCCTAATAATGGAAACTTTGTATTTAAACTTCAATCATCAAAAGTTGGGTTATCACAAGTACAAATTTTTAACAGTCAAGGAAAGCTAATTTCTAATTTAAAGGATAAACCTTTTAATAATCAGCTAGAAATAAATCAAAGTGATTTATCACCGGGTATTTACTTTATCAAGTACATGGTGAGAGAAACCATTTATACTCAACCTTTTACTGTTTATTAATAATCATAATACTAACATTGCTAAATTTCATATTTTCGCGCCCTATTAAAATAAACAAATGGATTTAACCAAAGTCTTATCAATTTCCGGAAAGCCAGGTCTTTTTAAAGTTTTAGGCCAAACACAAAACAATGGCATTATTGTAGAATCTTTAATGGATGGCAAAAGATTTCCTGCTTATGCAGCACATAAAATTTCTTCTTTAGAAGATATTAGTATTTATACTGAAGAGGAAGATGTTCCATTAAAAGAGGTGTTTGAAAAAATGTATACCAAACACGAAGGTGAAAAATCGATAGATCAAAATGGCGATGCAGCTACCCTAAGAAACTACTTTAAGGAGGTTCTTCCAGGTTTTGATGAAGAAAGAGTTTACAATTCTGATATCAAAAAAGTTATCAGATGGTATAACGATTTGCATGCTGCGGGAATGATGAAGGAGTTGATGGAAGCAAAAGAGGAAGAAAAAGAAACAAAAACAGAAGAAAAACCAAAAGCTAAAAAAGCGGTTGCTAAAAAAGAAACATCAAAAGGCAAGCCTGCGGCGCAAAAAGCAACCAAGCAAGCACCAAAAGCTACCC
>JABAYK010000071.1:61763-70947 GCA_018609045.1 Flavobacteriales bacterium | reverse complement strand
ATGTTGAAATGAAATTTTGTTGGTTTTAAAACAATCACCCAATTGGTCTTCCATACAGGTCGTAAATTTCTGCTTTTGTAATTTCTATATCGGCAAAATCACCAATTCGAATATAATTGTTTTCTTTAGGCACCAATACTTCATTATCTACCTCTGGAGAGTCTGCCTCGGTTCTACCCACAAAATAATCTCCTTCTACCCTATCAAACAACACCTTAAATGTTTTGCCAACTTTTTGTTGATTAATATCTAATGAAATTCCAGATTGAATATCCATAACCTCATCTGCTCTAAATTGTTTAACCTCATCTGGAACATCATCAACCAACTTATATGCATGGGTATTTTCCTCATGAGAATAATTGAATATTCCTAATCTATCAAATTGCTTTTGGGCAACCCATTCTTTCATTTCTTCAAAATCTTCTTCAGTTTCACCCGGAAAACCTGAAATTAAAGTAGTTCGAAGTGTAATTTCTGGAACCTTATTTCTAATTTCATCTATTAATGCATCACTCCTTTTTCTGGTAATACCTCTTCTCATTGCTTTTAACATATTATCGGTGCAATGTTGTAAAGGCATATCAAGGTAATTACAAACATTTGATCTGTTTTTCATTACATCTAAAACCTCCATCGGGAAACCAGCAGGAAAGGCATAATGCAATCTAATCCATTCAATTCCTTCAACATCAGATAGCTGATCTAACAAATTCGCTAAATCTCGCTTCTTGTAAATATCTAAACCATAATATGTTAAATCTTGTGCTATTAAAATCAACTCTTTGGTTCCTTTTGCTGCCAAGCTTTTCGCGTTACTTACCAATTGTTCAATTGGGGTTGAAACGTGTTTTCCTCTCATTAAAGGAATGGCGCAAAAAGCACAAGGTCTATCACAACCTTCAGCAATTTTAAAATACGCAAAATGAGCAGGAGTGGTTAAAATTCTCTCACCTACAAGTTCGTGCTTATAATCTGCTTTAAGGGTTTTTAAAAGTCTTGGTAAATCTTTGGTTCCAAAGTAATGGTCAATATTTGGAATTTCTTTTTCCAAATCGGGTTTATATCTTTCAGATAAACAGCCTGTTACAATAACCTTATCAACCAAACCCTTTTCTTTTGCGTCGGCATAAGCTAGAATAGTATCTATAGATTCTTGCTTGGCATTATCTATAAATCCGCATGTGTTAATAATTACAGTGCTTGCTTCGTGATCATTAGATTCATGAGAAACATCAAACTTATTGGCTTTTAGCTGAGCCATTAATACCTCCGAATCGTAAATATTTTTTGAGCAGCCAAGTGTAATTACATTGACTTTATTTTTTTTTAAGGTTTTTGTTTTCATGAATTTTTTTCAATCATATTTTTTGAATATTTAATCGGATTTTTATCAGATTTCAACGATAAAAATATTTCATCCCTTAGTTTACTTCTATTATTGAATCAGGAAAAGGGTATCTGGTTTTCCTAGCGAAAATCAGAGGTTTAATTTCTGTTTTATTTAGGTGGTAAGCCCTCGCTTTTAGCGGGGGCTTAGTTTTTTCCAAATAACGAATCAACAAAAGCTCTTCTGTTAAATACTTGAAGATCTTCCATCCTTTCGCCAATTCCAATATATTTTACAGGTATTTTAAACTGATCTGAAATACCAATTACTACTCCTCCTTTTGCTGTTCCGTCAAGTTTTGTCAAAGCCAAAGCGTTAACTTCTGTCGCTAATGTAAATTGCTTTGCTTGTTCAATTGCATTTTGACCAGTTGAACCATCTAATACAAGTAATATTTCATGCGGAGAGTTAGGTACAACTTTCTGCATCACATTTTTAATTTTAGAAAGCTCATTCATTAATCCTACTTTATTGTGCAGTCTTCCCGCTGTATCTATAATAACAACATCCGCATCTTTTGATACTGCAGATTTTAAGGTATCAAAAGCAACCGAAGCAGGATCTGAACCCATGTTTTGTGAAACAATAGGAACTCCAACTCTTTCACTCCAAACCTTTAGCTGATCAATTGCAGCTGCTCTAAAAGTATCGGCAGCTCCAAGAATTACAGATTTACCTGCTTTTTTATAGTTGTAGGCAAGCTTTCCGATGGTAGTTGTTTTGCCAACCCCATTTACACCAACCACCATAATAACGTATGGCTTTTTGCCTAAATCAACATCAAAGTCTGCAGAATCATCGCTTTTATTTTCTTCGAGTAACTCTGCAATTTCGCTCCTTAAAATTTCATTTAACTCAGAAGTACCAACGTATTTGTCTTTAGCCACTCTGGCTTCAATACGTCCAATAATTTTTAAAGTGGTATCAACGCCAACATCAGAAGTAACAAGAATTTCTTCTAAATTATCTAGAACTTCATCATCTACCTTTGATTTACCAACAACGGCTCTAGAAATTTTTTGAAAGACACTTTCTTTGGTTTTCGAAAGGCCTTTGTCTAAACTTTCCTTTTTCTCTTTTGAAAAAAAACTAAAAATTCCCATAATCTAAAAATAAAAAAAGCTCCTTTCTATAATAAGAAAGAAGCTTTTGCAATAAGATTTATATAAAAAATTATTTATCTAAAAAGTCTTTTACTTTGTCTTTGGGCATAACTTCTTCTCTAAAAGAATAAGCTCCAGTTTTTGGAGATTTTACCATTTTTACTACTTTGGTGAAGTCTTTAGCGCCTAACTGACGGAGTCCTGCAACGGTTTTCTTTGCCATTTTAGTTCAATTATTTGATTTCTTTATGTAATGTATACTTCTTTAAGATTGGATTGTATTTCTTAATTTCCACTCTTTCTGGAGTATTTTTTCTGTTCTTGGTTGTAATATACCTTGATGTACCTGGCATTCCACTTTCTTTATGCTCGGTGCACTCTAAAATTACCTGTACTCTATTGCCTCTTTTTGCCATGGTTCAGCTTATTTTATAAATCCGTTTGCTATTGCTCTTTTCATAGCAGTAGCAATACCTACTTTGTTAATATGACGAATACCTGAAGTAGAAACTTTCAAAGAAATCCATTCATCGGTTTCTGGATTGTAAAACTTCTTATTTTGAAGGTTTACTTGAAATCTTCTCTTAGATCTATTATTGGCATGAGAAACATTGTTTCCTACCATCGATTGTTTTCCTGTTATTTGACAAATTCTTGACATTCCTTCAAAATTTTGGGAGTGCAAATATAAGAGTTTTCTTTTGAGATGCTAATGTTTTTACAATAAATGTAAATTGATTTAGCATTTTGTTCTCTTTTTACCTAACTAACTCATTTTCAGGCATAAAAATAAAAAATGATTATGGGTTTTGAATTAAAATTTCCTTTCGTAGCATGTTTAATGCTTGCAAAGCTGTTTTCCTAATATTTCTAGTTCGATGATTTCCGAAATTAAATTTCTCAGAAATTGTTCTTTTTGGTCCCGAAACAGCAATCCAAACTGTACCAACAGGCTTCTCGCTTGTTCCCCCAAGTGGCCCTGCAATACCTGATGTAGCAATCGAAAAATCTGTATTCAATTTTGTTTTTACACCTTTAGCCATTTGCTCCACTACCTGCTTAGAAACTGCTCCATGAACTTTTATGGCAACTGGCGAAACATCTAATGAATTTTGCTTTACCTCATTTGCATACGAAACTATAGAGCCAAAAAAATATTGAGAGCTTCCAGATATACTTGTAATTAAATGAGCAATATAGCCACCTGTGCAACTTTCGGCGGTAGATAAAGTTTGGTTTCTGTGATTTAATTCTAAGCCTACCACTTCTTCTAAAGTTTGTTTTTCCCCACCCCAAATAAACTCTGGAATTATTTTTTTAAGTTCTTCTATTTTAGAATTAACTTTTTGTTGAATTTCTTCTTTTTCTCCACTCGAGGAACTTAACCTCAATCTAACCATACCAGGTTGAGGTAAATAAGCCAATTTAATATTTTCAGAAGCCAAACTATTTTCCCAATCTTCAATTAACTCCATAAGTGATGACTCTCCTATGCCTTGGGTTAAAATTGTTCTTTTATAAAGAAACGGTGTTTTGAAGTAGCTTTTTATCATGGGTAAAAAATCTTCTTCCATGAGCGCCTTCATCTCATATGGAACACCTGGCATTGAGATAAAAATTGTTTTGTTTTCTTCGTACCACATCCCTGGAGCAGTTCCATTTTTGTTAGGCATGGCAATTCCACCTTTTAATACCATAGCTTGCCCTAAATTAGCCTTAGGCATTTCATCTCCTCGTCCTGTAAAATAACTTTCAACTTGTTTTAATATTTTTTCATCTAGAATTAATGAAGTATTAAAAAACTCTGCGAAACATTGTTTGGTAATATCATCTTTGGTAGGCCCCAAACCTCCTGTTACTAATACTAAATCTGCTTGATTTTTGGCAAGCTCTAGGGTTTGTAATATTTCATTTTTATCGTCAGAAATTGATACTATTTTATGGACCTTTATTCCTTCTGCGTTCAGCTTTTCTGCTATCCAAGCAGAATTGGTATCTATTACTTGTCCTATTAAAATTTCATCACCAATAGTGATAATAATTGCCTTCATTTTTTTGCTTTAGTTACATTTACAAATTAAGCTAATTAAAGATGAAAGATTGCTCGATAAAAAGAAGTTTACCTGTTGGTGAGTCTGAATTAATTGTGAATAATGATAAAACGCTTTATCATATAAATATTGGAGAAGAGCATGTTGCAGATCATGTAATATTGGTTGGTGATCCGGGAAGGGTAAAAACAATATCGAGTTATTTTGAAAAAGTAGACTTTAAATCATCGAATAGAGAGTTTGTGGCTCATACAGGATATTTTAATGGAACTCGCATTACTGCCTTATCTACTGGCATAGGAACTGATAATATTGACATTGTAATTAATGAATTAGACGCAGCTGTAAATTTCGATTTAGAAAATAGAATTCCAAAAACCGATTTAAAAAAACTGAACTTAATTAGAATTGGAACCTCTGGAAGCTTGCAGCCAGATATTGCTGTTGATACATATTTGGCTAGCAGTTACGGTTTAGGATTTGATGGAGTCTTACATTTTTATGACGTTGAATACACCAAAGATGAATTGGAAATACTTGAAGCCTTTAAAAATCACATGCATTGGAATTATGAAAATGCATCACCCTATTTAGTTAAAGCATCAAATTATTTGATAGAAAAAATAGCTTTTGACTGGCAAAAAGGAATTACCGCAACAGCCAACGGATTTTACGGCCCACAAGGAAGATCATTAAGGTTAGGACTAAAAGATGAAAAATTTAACGAAAAACTTTCAACCTTTAAATTCAAAAGCCAAAACCTAACTAACTATGAAATGGAAACTTCTGCCCTTTATGGAATTGGAAGCGCCCTTGGCCACAATACACTTACCATTTGCGCCATTATTGCCAATAGATTTAACAAAACTTACAGCAAAGACTACAAAGCCACAGTAAATAGTTTAATTGAAGGGGTACTTAACCGATTAACAACTTTATGAGGATAACTATGTAAGGCCATTTATAAATACAGGCCTTAGACCCAATACTTTTGAAAAAGTAAAATGGGAGAAAACAAAGAAATACAGGCTTTAATACAATTACTTGACGATCCCGATCCGATGGTTTTTGGACATGTTGAAGAAAAGTTAAAATCTTTAGGAATACCTGTTATCCCTGTTTTAGAGCATGCTTGGGAAGAAACTGTTCTAGGTGCTGAATTTCAAATTAGAGTAGAAAAAATAATTCACTCTATTCAGTTTGATGATGTAATTGAGAACTTATCGAAATGGCAAAAAGAAGATAGTAGTGACCTTTTAAAAGGTTTAATTATCATTTCTAAATATCAATATCCTGATTTAGACGAAGAAGAAGTTTATAGACAAATTGAAAAACTTGAACAAGAAATTTGGCTTGAGTTAAACAATAATTTAACCGCCCTCGAACAAGTTAGAATTCTGAATCACATTTTATTTGATATTCATAATTTTTCAGGAAATACTGCAAATTACCACGACCCAAAAAATTCTTACATCAATACATTTTTAGAAAGCAAAAAAGGGAATCCTATTTCACTTTCTATTTTATACATGATATTGGCCCAAAGATTAAGCCTTCCTATTTATGGCGTAAATCTTCCAAAGCATTTTGTTTTGGCCTATTGCGGAACAGACAACTTCTTTCTTTCGGGTAAAACAGATGAAAACAACGTGTTATTTTACATTAACCCTTTTAGTAATGGTGGGGTTTTTAGTACTAAAGAAATAGAAGAGTTTCTCGAAAAAATGAAATTAGAAGTTTCTGATATATTCACAAAGCCTTGTAATAATATTGATATTGTAAAAAGGGTTTTAAACAACCTTTATTTTGCTTATCAAAAGTTAGGCTATGATGACAAGATGATGGAAATTGAAGTTCTCCAAAAATCAATGGAGCCGATCAAACAAGACTAGCTAACAATCTTGCTTATCGTTTTAAAAATAATTTTCAAATCGGTCAACAAACCTTGCTCCTCAATATATTTTAAATTGAGTTGGAGCTTAGCAGGCATAATTTCTTCAATGTAGGTTTTATTTGGATTTGAAGACTTTGCCAAAACTTCACTTTCGTTGATGTATTTTAATGAAGCATAATCTGTTAATCCTGGCTTGGCTAAAAAAACCTTATTCTGCTCTTCGGTGTATAAGTTTACGTACTCCTCAACTTCGGGTCTTGGCCCTACTACACTCATTTCGCCCTTTAGAATATTCAATAATTGTGGAAGTTCATCCAACTTGTAACTCCTTAAAAAATGGCCAACGTTGGTAACTCTCGGGTCTCTTCTCCCTATGGTTATTTTGCCAAGTTTATCGGCATCTTTTACCATAGTTCTAAACTTCAATAATTGAAACGGAATCTTATTTTTTCCAATACGAGTTTGGGTAAAAAAAACAGGAAAACCTCCTTCAATTGCAATTAATAAAGCAACAATAAAAAAGAAGGGCAATAAAAAAATTAAAGCCGTTAAGCTTGAAAAAAAATCGAATAATCGCTTAAGCATTTACAGCCAATACTTCTTCAACAGAATTGATTACTGCCTCAAGCACAGTGTTTACTTGTTCATTGGTTAAGTTGTAAAAAACTGGTAAAGAAATTTCTTGCTCATAGTTTTTGTAAGCTACAGGATAATTTTTCGCATCGTAACCTTGATTGCGATAAAAAGAAAAGTTAGGAACCGGCTGAAAATGAACATTTACCGAAACTCCTTTTTCTGATATTTTTTTGATGATTTCATCTCTAATTTCTTCAGAGGCATGGTTTATTCTTAACATATAAACATGGTAGCATGATATTTTTTCATCAATTTCATAAACCGGAACATTTGCCCAATCATACTCAGAAAGTTTGCTTGAATACATGTCGAAAATCTCTCTTCTTCTAACCAAGGTATCATCTTCATAACGCTCTAGTTCAACAAGTCCTATAGCAGCCTGAATATCAGTCATATTGCATTTAAAACCTGCCTCAACAATATCGTATTTCCAGCCACCAATTTGTGTTTTGGCTAATGCATCTTTACTTTGACCATGAAGTGAAAACAAACACAAAAACTTATAAATATCTTCATTTTCGAAAGGCTCAGGTAAATTTAAAGCTACACCTCCACCTTCTGCTGTAGTTAAGTTTTTTACTGCATGAAAAGAAAAAGAAGAAGCATCTGCCTGGGTACCTGTATATTTTCCTTTGTATTTGGCACCAATGGAATGAGCAGCATCTGCCAAAACCATTATTCTTCCCAATTTTTCTTGATTTTCGGAACTTGGAGAAAATAATTTTTGAATTTCCGGTTGTTTTACCAAGTCCATTATTTCATCATAATCAACAGGCATTCCCCCAATATCAACTGGCATAATTACCTTGGTATTTTTTGTGATATTCTTCTTTATTTCTTCAACATTAATATTGAAATCAGAGTTAACATCAACAAAAACCACTTTAGCTCCACAATGAGTAATTACGTTTGCTGTGGCACAATAAGTATATGCTGGAATAATTACCTCATCTCCTTCACTAACACCAAACCATCTTAACATTAACTCTAATCCAGCTGTAGCTGAGTTTAAAGCCATTACATGCGAAACTCCAATATATTCGGCCAATTTCTTTTCGAAAAGTTTGGTTTTAGGTCCGGTGGTTATCCAACCTGAAAGTAAAGTTTCTGTTACAGCATCAATTGTTTTTTGATCGACCCTTGGTGGAGAAAATGGTATCATTAAATTATTTTTTTTGCGAAGTTAATATCAAACTGAAGAACGAGAAGAAAACAATGCCTGCTTGAGTTTCTAAAAATGACTCGGTTAAGGCAAACAAAAAGCATAAGGTTGTGAAAAATATGATTAATTCGTTTTTCTGGGTTACCCCAAAAAACCATAAACCCACAAAAATTAAAACCAAGCTCAAAAAACCAAACAATCCTAAGGCACCAAAAGTTTGCAAAAATTGATTGTGGGCATTGAGTTTTCTTTTTAGAGCACCTTCATATCCGTTTTCCTTGTAGGTAGATATGGTAACAGGGTCTATATCTCCTGTTCCCACTCCTAGCCAAAAGTTTTCTGAAATAATTTCAATTGAAGTTTTAAAAGCATAAATTCTTGCTTGGGTACTTCCCTCTGAAATTGGCGAAATTTCTGTCTCAGTAATTTGGCTTACAGCTGTTTTAAACCTTAACATGGTTTTTGAATTTCCTGTAAAGAAGAGGGAAAACAATACCCCAATTACAACAAAGGCAATTGAGAAACTTAATTTGTTTGTGGAAGATTTTGATAAAAATATCATGTAAAATCCATACAAAATAAAAACCACCACAAATGAAATAATACCTGCTTTTGAACTACTCAAAAACAAAGAAAAAACCAATAAGCAACTTGCTAAAAGCCACAGAAATTTATGCTTTTTAGATTCAGCATTTTGGAAAAAATACAAGGCGAAGAAAATTGCCACATTTATATACAAGGCAAAATATCCAATATGTAAGGGGTTCGTAAATCCATCACCAAAAAAAACATAGTAGTTTTCTAATCCCGCAGAATACAAATAAATGCTTCTAACCAAATGCCAAACCCCGGCTATGGTTGCACTAATTGAAAAGATTTTTAGAATCTTTAAAATTGAGTTTTTTGAATGAACTGAGAAAGAAGAAAAATAAAGGGGAAGTAATAAAA
>JABAYK010000071.1:53903-61753 GCA_018609045.1 Flavobacteriales bacterium | reverse complement strand
TTTATCATCTTTTTGTATTAATTTTTGTTTAGTTTGGTTTTTTTATGATTTCTTATTATGGACATTTTGGTTAAGTAGATTATTATCTCTTTTCATATTAATTTGTTCGGTAAAAAACATTCCCAACAAATTGAAAACGTAAAAAACTAACAGAAACAACTGAATTCGAGAAAAATTGAATCTTGGTCTGTTTTGAACCAATTGAATAATCCAATTAATTCCCAACAGTAAAATCAACAAAGGCAATAAAAAAGGAAAATTAGGAATTGCCACCGCAACACCTAGAAGTAAATAATAATTTACCTCTTCCCTATTTTTTAAAATTTCAAACAAAGTTTTTCAAACTATTAACAATCCTTTCACCTGCCTTGCCGCCTCCATACAAATCGACACTAAAGTCTTTTTCTTGACTCATTACGTTTTTGTATGCCTCCATTATTTTATTGGTATCGGCGCCAGTAATTACATTAAAACCATGGTTTACCAATTCAACCCATTCGGTTTGGTCTCTCATGGTAATGCAGAATTTCTTGAAGAAAAAGGCTTCTTTTTGCAAACCACCGCTATCTGTCATCACAAATTGACAACTCTTTAAAAACTCTATCATGTCAAAATAGCCAACTGGGTCTATCGTGGTGAATTTAACTTCCAAGTTATTCTGGGCAATAATTTTTTGGGTTCTTGGGTGAAGTGGTAATACAACTTCAATCTCTTCTGCAATCTGATTTAGAGCGGTTACAATGCCTTTTAATCTTTCTAAATTATCGGTATTTTCTGCCCTGTGAAGTGTTGCTAAAACAAACTTTTTATCCTTATATAAATGAGCAACTTTGGTTTTGTTTTCTGAAATTTTTGCATAAAAATAAGCAGCATCCTGCATTACATCGCCACTATTTTCAATTGTACAATCAATGTTATCATACCCCTCTTTTTGTAAATTATCAATTGCAGTTTGGGTAGGGCAAAACAAAATATCAGATATTCTATCAGTTAAAATTCTGTTTACTTCCTCAGGCATTTTCATGTTAAAACTTCTAAGGCCTGCCTCTACATGCCCAACTTTAATATGAAGTTTTTTTGCTGCTAAAGCTCCTGCTAAAGTTGAGTTGGTATCGCCATAAACCAGAACCATGTCGGGCTTTTCTTTGATAAGAAGTTCCTCAATACCTTCGAGCATTCGGCCCGTCATAGCACCATGCCCAAGTGAATTAATTTCAAGGTTATACTTAGGCTTTGGAATATCCATTTCTTTGAAAAAAACATCGCTCATTTTTTCATCAAAATGTTGCCCTGTATGCACCAACACTTCTTCAATATCACTGTGTTTTAAAATTTCTCTGCTTAATACAGCTGCCTTTACAAATTGTGGCCTTGCGCCAACTACGGTAAATATTTTCATTTTGTTAATTGTAGTAAATACTGGTAAAAGTTTTTTGCAATTATTTCCCTGTTAAACTTCTTGCTGACATAACTTCGGGCATTTTCAGCATAAAGATTTAAAATTTTTGGATTGTTGGCTATTTGAACACATTTATCTTTTAAATCGATAAAATTTTCAGGTTCAAATGAAAGTCCAGCTTGTCCTTCTTTAATAAATAAATCAAAAGCTTCGCCCTCAACACCTAATAAAATTGGTTTTTTCATAGCCAAATTTTCAAAAATTTTAGAAGGTATTGCACCCTCAAATAAAGGAAGCTTTTTAAGGGGTACTAAGGCAATATCTATTGATTTTATTATTTGTGGCATTTTATCTTTCCCCACCCCATCAAAAAAGAAAACATTTGACAAGGCTAAATCATTTGCTAACTTTATAAGGTTATTTTTTTCGGGGCCCGAACCTAATAATAAAAACTTTAATGATGGATAGTTCTTTAACAAGTTAGCCGCTTTTAAAATCACTTCTAAACCTTGGGCGTGGCCAATTATTCCTGCATATAATAGTAAAATGTCACCATTAGAAAAGTCATTGTCTTCTCTCCAAGTTGATTTAACCAAATCTGGATTATAAAATGAAAGATCTACACCATTTGGTAACCAATAAACTTTTTTAAGTGGAAAGCGACTTGAAATATTTTCAACAATACCTTGAGTTTGTCCAGTAATTAAGTCTGATGTTTTATACAACCACTCTTCTAAAATTGTAGCCAATTTGAGAATAAACTTATTGGTAACTAAACCTAATTTTTCAGCACTTTCAGGCCATAAATCAGAAACGTTAAAAACCAGCTTTGCTTTTGTTTTGAAGGCTAATATTTTTGCTGAAATGCCTAAAAATAATGGCGGTGACTCACAAATTAAAACATCGTAATTTTTTAATTTAAACAAGCCAAAAATTAAACTAGAAAAAACAAATGAAAAATAATTTAATAACCTTGCTATAATTGAAGTGTTTTTGGAAACATAAATGTAACTTCTAAAAACTTTGATATTTCCAATTTTCTCCTCACAAAATAGTTTCCCTTTATACTCATTATGAATTTCCATTTTGGGATAATTGGGCATAGCAGTAAAAGCATGTACTTCTACTCCTTCTTCACAAATTCTCTGACCTAATTCAAATAGTCTATTTTGAGGCGCACCAACCTCAGGGGGGAAATATTGTGTTAAGATTAAAACCTTCAATCAGTTCAATTTAAATGCAAGTTTACCAAAGCTTAAGAAATTAAGCTTACTATTTTTTTACTTAATCAATTTTACAAAAAATAGATTGCTTACAAGGCCAACTAAATTTTTAAATTTGCCTCACCTTTTTTTAGGTGATTAATTTATCGTTTTATGAATCGGGAACCCATTATTTTAGTTGGAGGTGGCGGCCATTGTAGGTCTGTTATAGATGTTATTGAAGAGGAAAACCGTTTTGAAATTTTTGGAATTGCTGACAAAACTGCCAAAATTGGCGATACAATATTGGGTTATCCTGTAATTGATGGAAGCAATCCAAAATCTTTACAAAAAGATTGTAATAATTTTCACATTACTGTTGGCCAAATAAAATCATCTACAGTTAGAAGAAATTTGTACAATGAAATAAAAGAATTTGGAGGCAATTTGCCTGTTATTAAATCACCTCATGCCATAGTTTCCAGACACTCTAGCATTGGAGAAGGCACTGTAATTATGCATCAAGTTGTAATAAATGCGAACGCAAATATTGGTGTGGCTAATATTTTAAACACAAGCTGCTTAATTGAGCATGATGCTGTGGTTGGTAATTTTAACCACATATCAACCAAATCTATAGTAAATGGAAATTGTGAAGTAGGCAATGATAGCTTTTTGGGCAGCAATGCTGTTTTGGCTCATGGTGTTAAAATAGCTGACCATGTAATTGTAGCGGCAGGAAGCAATGTTTACAAAAGCTTAAAAGATTCGGGAATTTACCTAGGGTTTCCTTTAAGAAAAATAAGATGAGTAACCAAAGAGTTTTAATAATTGCAGAAGCAGGAGTTAATCACAATGGTGATTTAAACTTGGCTAAAAAACTAATTGATGCTGCTTCAGATGCAGGCGTAGATTATGTGAAATTTCAAACCTTTAAAACTGAAAAATTAGTTTCTAAATCGGCGCAAAAAGCAAGTTACCAAAGCGAGAATTTAAAGGATGATGACAATAGTCAATTCAGCATGCTCAAAAAATTAGAGCTTTCTCCAGAAAACCATTTTGAGTTAATTGAATATGCAAAACAAAAAGGAGTTAATTTTCTATCTACAGCCTTCGATTTAGATAGTTTGGCTTTTTTAGACTCGTTAAATCTTAGTTTATTCAAAGTCCCTTCAGGCGAAATAACTAACAAACCATATTTACAAGCCATAGCCAAAACCAAAAAGCCTGTGATTATCTCAACTGGCATGGCAAACATGCAAGAAATTGAAGATAGCATCAGCGTTTTTGAAACTGAAGGTTATTTAAAGACAGATATTACTGTTTTGCATTGCAACACCCAATACCCTACTCCATTCGAAGATGTAAACCTTATGGCTATGAAAACCATTGGCGATGCATTTGGGGTTAAAATTGGGTACTCTGATCACACTAACGGAATTGAAGTGCCAACCGCCGCTGTTGCTTTGGGTGCAACTGTAATTGAAAAGCACTTTACGCTTGATAAAACAATGGAAGGCCCCGACCACAAAGCATCTTTAGATCCCAAAGAATTGAAAGGAATGGTGAGTGCCATCAGAAATATAGAGATTGCCTTAGGCAATGGAGAAAAGAAACCTTCACCAAGCGAAAGTAAAAACCTTGAAGCAGCTAGAAAAAGTATCCATTTAGCGGTAAGTTTGAAAAAGGGAGAAGTTTTAAAATATGAACACCTCATTATGAAGCGTCCTGGAAATGGCATAAGCCCAATGGATTTTGAGAGTGCACTTGGTAAAAAAGTAAATGTCGATTTGGAAGAAGATACCCAATTAAAACCTGAACACTTATCATGAAAATTGGCGTTTTAACTTCTTCGAGAGCAGATTACAGCATTTATCTCCCGCTGCTTAAAAAACTCGAAGAAGATACTTTTTTCGATTTACAGATTATCGCTTTTGGAACGCATAATTCGCCTATACATGGCAATACAATTGATGCCATAAAAAACGATGGTTTTAAAAAGGTTGATGCTTTGGAAACGATGCCAAGCTCAGATAAGCCTATTGATATTTCAAAAAGTCAAGCAAAAACAATTGATGCCTTTGCTGATTATTACGAAAACAACCAATTTGATTTGGTTTTTGCCTTAGGCGATAGGTTCGAAATGTTTGCAGCGGTGGCAGCAGGCTTGCCTTTTAATGTGAAATTTGCTCACATACATGGAGGAGAAACAACTTTAGGTGCAATTGACAATGCTTACCGTCATGGAATTAGTCACATGGCTAAGTTACATTTCCCGGTTTGCGATGAATACAAAACTAGGTTGGTAGAAATGTTAGGAAGCGACAAAAACATATTTAATGTAGGAGCTCTAAGTATTGAAAACCTTAAAAACTTACAGCTTCTTTCTGTAGAAGAATTGAAATTTAAATTTCAACTTGATTTTAGTGTTCCAACCATTTTATGCACGTTTCATCCTGAAACCGTGGCACTTGAAAAAAATAAAACTTACACTTCTAATTTATTGGAAGCTTTTAGGGCGCTCTCAAAATATCAAATTGTTGTAACCATGCCTAATGCAGATACTATGGGGAATTACATTAGGCAAAAGTTAGAAGAAGCTGCAAAACCCATAAAACATTTAAAACTAATTGAATCTTTCGGCACCATTGGATATTTGAGCGCTATGAAACATTGTGCTTTTATGCTTGGCAATACCTCTAGCGGCTTTGGTGAAGCTTCTTATTTCCCGACTCCTGCCATAAATTTAGGAAACAGGCAAGATGGCAGAATGCGTTCACCACATATTTTTGATACCCCAATTGATAAAAATTCGATTTTAGAAAGCGTAAATTTGGTTGAGCAAAAAAGAAGTTCTTTAAAACCTTTGTTTCCTTATGGAGATGGAAATACATCAACCAAAATTGTAGAAATTTTAAAGCAAATTAACCTTGGAGATTTATAAAAGCCACTTAATTCATCAAACCAAAACCCTAAGAGAAGCTTTGGCACAACTCAACTTGGTTGAAAACGCCAAAGAGCTAATTCTTTTTGTGGTAAACGATATTAATCAGGTTTTAGGAACCATTACCGATGGCGATATTAGGAGAGCTATTTTAAGTGATGTTGACTTAACTTCGGAAGTTACCCAAGCGATGAACAAGAACTTCAAATCGCTTACGCAAGGTAATTTTTCTATTGAAACTATTGATGAATTTAAATCTAAAAACATCAGTTTTATTCCGATTTTAAATCAGAATAAAGAGCTATTAAACTTAATTGATTTAAAGAAAAAGAAAACATTACTTCCTGTTGATGCTGTTTTGATGGCTGGAGGCAGAGGCTCAAGATTAGCGCCCTTAACTGATAATACGCCAAAGCCTTTGCTTAAAATTGGCGATAAACCTGTTATTGAATACAACATTGATAGGTTAATCAACTTTGGCGTTGAAAATATTTATATCTCAATCAACTACTTAGGAAATCAAATCAAAGATTATTTTGGTGATGGAAGTTCTAAAGGAATAAAAATTCATTACATAGAAGAGGATAAACCGCTTGGCACATTTGGCGCTTTAACGTTGGTTGATGAGTTTGTACACAAAGAAATTATTGTAATGAACTCTGATTTGCTTACTACGCTAGATTATGAGCAGTTTTACAGAACTTACAATAGCGATAATGCCGACATGCAAATTGCTGCAATTCCATACGAAGTAAAAATACCTTACGCTGTTTTAGAAACAGAAAACAATATCATTCACGATTTTAAAGAAAAACCAACCAAGGTATTTTATTCGAATGCAGGAATTTATATTTTGAAAAAGGCTTTGCTTCAAAAAATACCCGCCAACGAATTTTACAATGCAACCGATTTTATGAAAATGATAATTGGCGAAAAGAAAAAAGTTACCAGTTATTCTGTTTTAGATTATTGGTTAGATATTGGAAGTCCTGAAGATTTTGAAAGAGCCCAAATAGACATCAAAAAACTAAAATTATGATTGATTCTTCTGATGTTTTGGTTGTAATTCCTGCTCGAAAAGGCTCTAAAGGAATTCCAGGTAAAAACTCTAAAATTTTAGGCGACAAACCTTTAATTCAGCATAGTATCGATTTTGCCAAGCAATTTTTTAATCCCTCACAAATTTGTGTTACCACAGATGACGACAAGGTTATTGAAATTGCTAAAAATTGTAATGTTCCTGTAAAGTTTAAAAGACCTGATGAGCTTTCGGGAGATAAAGCTGGTATGAGAGAAGTTTTATTACACGCTATTGAAAATTTTCCTGAAAATAAAAATCAGTTTAATAGACTTTTGCTTTTACAACCTACTTCTCCATTTAGAAAAAATGAGCACTTAATAGGTTTGTTTGAACTTTGGAATAATGATTTAGATATGGTAGTTTCTACAACCGAATCTAAAGCCAACCCTTATTTTACTTTGTATGAAGAAAACCAAAATGGGTTAATTGAAATAAGCAAAAAATCGGTTTACAAAACCCGCCAAGAAACACCAAAAGTTTATGCTTTTAATGGCTCAATGTATTTAATGACTTTTGATGCCATTTTGAATTCTCCAATATCAGAGTTTAAAAACATCAAAAGCTATAACATGCCTTCTATTTATGCCATTGATTTAGACGTTGAATTAGATTGGGTGCTGGCAGAGCATATTTTAAACCATAAACTTATTTAAATTATTTTCGATTAATTTTTATTTATGAAAGAACAAGAGATTCCGCTCCATATTATTTTTCTAAATATTTACCAATTCTTTGTTAAAAAGGCGATTTTAATTGGAGTTTTCACTTTAATTGGAGTAGGAATTGGTGTTTATTTTCACATCAATAAAACCAAAACTTTTACATCTTCGGCCATTGCATATTCTCCAGTAGTTTCGAACCAAAGGTTGGTTGAGGTTTTAAACAAACTAGAAAAACTGCGTAAAACTGGAGACCCAAAATACCTATCGGAAGAATTAGGAATTTCTGCAGAAGAAGTACTTCAAATTAGAGAGTTTAATGCAGATATTGTTAGAGATTTAGAATTTCTTTACGACAAAGAAGAAAACCCTAGATACGAATCTAATTGTGTTTCTATTACAGTAAAATCTACCAATGCTGAATTGTTCGAAAAGCTAAACTCAAGTATAACTGAATTCGTGAATCGCAATGAATACATCAAGCAAAAAACAGATTTAAGAATTGAAGGTTTTGAGAAAATTATTGAAAAATATGAAGAAGAAATTTCTGAGATTGATAGCCTTC
>JABAYK010000071.1:0-53893 GCA_018609045.1 Flavobacteriales bacterium | reverse complement strand
GAATGGGTGAAGGTGGTTCAAAAGACTTTTTTGAAATGAATTTATCTAATGCCGAAACCCAATCATTAATATTAAAACGCCAACTAGAAAACAGCAAAGAACAATTTGCCTTTGTAAAGCCTTTGGTGTTTGTACAAAAGCTATCTCCTGTTCCTTTCTCTGATGCAATAATTTACAAACCTGTAGCGGTTTTTGGCTTTGTGTTTTTTGTGTTAGGAATTTTTGTTGGGTTAATTCAACATTTTAATGCTTTGCTGAAAAAAGCTGAGGATTAATCAATTTCACAAACCAGTTTCTATTTTCTCTTTCGTAAGGAAAATCATCTTCTAACCCTGGACTTCTTGTTAGGAAATAAAACAAGATAATATCCATTAAAGATATTCCCCAAAACACGCCGTATTGCGCTGTTGAGTAAACTAATAAAGCTGCTACAGGAATTAAATTACTTCTATTGATATTCTTTATGATCAGAAGAAAATAGAAAATAGAAATGATAATTCCATTATTTGCAACCACTTGAATAAAGCTATTGTGGGCATGTAAACCATTGATGAAATAATACTTGAAACCTCCATTGCCAAAAAATATGTTCTTCGAAATAAAATTAAGGTAATAGGCCCAAATATGGTCTCTTCCTGAAATATCAAGTTCGCCTTTGTCTCTTGTAAATTGAGAAATTATGGCATCAGAATAACTAAAAACAATAAAAGTTCCGCCAATCAATACCAATAAAACAAAAATGAACCTTAAATAAAATAAGCTCGGTTTAAACCGCACCTCAATGCTGTTGTAAATAAATTTAAATCCGTAATAAAATCCTACCGCTAGCAAAACAGTTCGGTTAAAGGTTACAAATATTCCTACCAAAAAAATAGCCAATAAGGTATTTTTTAATTTTCCTTTCGGTAGAATAAAATCAATAAGCAATAAGCCCAAAAACACTTTATTGGCAAAGGTGCTAGAGCTTACACTCAATCCATAAGCTCTTCTGTAATAAAGCAAAGAGGAGTCATAATTTTCGGGAGCCCTAAAGAACTCAGGAAAAAAAGTTGGTGTTTCGGTAATAAATTGAAATGCCCCAATTAAGCACTCAAATGCAAAAAAGTAAAGTAGCCAAATCCATTGTTTGGGCTTTACCACTGAGGCAATATAGTAGGTTACAGGTAACAGAATAAAATAGGGAAAAAAGTCTGAAAGTTGGCTAAACTTTTCTCTATGAAAAACCATGTTTACCAAACTCGCAAAAACAATAAAAAAAACAATAAAGTTATTGGAGGTTACCTTGATGTTTGGGTTGCCTATAAAGTTATTTACACTGTTAAACGAATACTTCGGGTTTGTAATTACCAAATATCCAAACAGCAGCATGATTAAAAAATGCGGCATGTAAACTATGGAAGGCAAATAGGCTAAAAATCCGAACATTAATTAAAATTAAACCAAGGCATTTTATAATACTTGTTGCTAAAATACCAAATGGCAATATATTGAATTAAAAAAGAAATTGTGGTTGCATAAGCAGCACCAATTGCCCCAAAATTTGATATAAAAAAGTAATTTAAAATAATATTTATGGCAGCAGTTACAATTGTACCCAAGCCTATTATTTTAGTTTGCTCTGTGTAAAACAAAAATGCCACAACCATTTTGTACATTCCGTTTATGGCAAAAGCCAACCCAATCCACAAAACATAATTTGAAGCATTTTGAAACTCATCTCCAATAAAATATTTAAATAAATAGGGGACTAAAATTACCAATATAAAAACCAAGGCAAGCAAGAAAAAATTATAGGCATAAATCCCTTTAACAAGCTTTTTCTTATCAAAACTCTCTGGTTTTTTCAACTTGCCAAAAAGCCACGGAATATAAGCCTGATTGATTGAGGTTTGAATGAGGCCAATTCCCATTCCTACTTGATAGCCCACAGAATAAACTCCTAAATCTTGTAAGCCAACCATGTTGGTAATGAATAACCTATCGGCATAAGTTATTAAGGTTGCGCCAATTACATGAGGAATTAAGGGAACTCCGTACTTCAAAGCATCTTTGATATTTAACTTACTGAATTTTAATTTGAAATAATTCTTTTTCCAAATTAAATAAGCACCAACCAAAGCCAAAATAATTGAGGAAATAACTTGGGCAGAAATTCTTCCATCCCAAGTTTGGTTGAGCAACGAAATAAAATAGAAGGTAAAGCCTAACTCAACCAATGTTTTAGAAACCTTTAAGGCACCAAAACCTGCTGCTTTATTTTCTAACCTAAAAAGTGAAAATATTATCTCTAAAAACTTATTGGTTAAAGAGTAAAGTAAAACAGCCCAAAGCCAAATTTTGGGGAAATCGGAAATATCAGAAATTAAACTGCCAAAAATTACAATTACTGCAACCAAAGGCAAAACGGTAAAAATTTGAATTAAAAAAACATTGAAGTTATAAATACCTAGTTTCTCTTTGCCTAAATCGAAATAGCGTTTACTAATGGCACTTTCTGAAGACAAACCTACAAACGGATTAAAAATGCTGAACAAAACCTGAAACATCGAAACAATACCGTAATCTGCAGGCGAAAGCTTATCTGTTAAATAGGGCAATAGCAAAAATGGTATTGCGGCATTTAGGATATTGGAAATAGCATAAACCCCTGTTGACTTTACCAAAGAATTTGAAAAAATACTTTTCACATCAATCAAATGTTATGGCTTTGGAAAGATTGTCCTTAAAATTTGGAGCAAAATAAAAAGATATGCTTTGCTTAACTTCCTCCTCTTTGTAATTCTTTAATGTTTCAATTGCTTTTATGGCCTGTTCAGCAGTTTCAACAATTTCTAAAAATGGATTTTCTTTTGCCAATTCACCAAAATGAGTTTCGGCCAAACCTTCTATGTTTATAAGAATACTAGGAGTTCCAAGCGCCAAAGATTCTGTGGCACAGGTTGAATACATGGTAAAATGAAAATCTGATTGAACCATCGTTTGGTAAGTATCTAACATTTTATTAGTTACTATTTTTTGATTTAATCCTTTTTGGTAATATGCTTCAATGGGCAATTTTCTTGGAATAAATGTCAACTCAAAATTTGGCATCTCAGTTACCAACTTATTCAAAAATGCAATCGTTGGCTCAAGGTGAACATCTTGGGCTGTAAAACAACATTTAATTTTCTCGGAAGCTGAATTTTTAATCGATTGATTTCTGTTTAGCCAATCGATATAAAATGAGCCAATAGGCACAATACTTTCTAAATTACCATATTGGGTTTCTTGCAGAATATTCACTTCATTTTCTCCGAATGTTAAAATTTTATCAGGTAGAAATTTTTTTTCATTTAAATTTTCAGGACAATAAGCATTGTGTTTGGCTGAAATTAAACCATGTTGAAATTCAATGACTTTTATGTTTAAATGTTTTGCAGCCAAAACTCGAGCAAAGTTTGTATAAGGCGTAATTAAAAAAAGCCGTTTGGTTTTATAAAAAGAAAAAGCCCATTTAGAGAAAAGATATTGGGCCCAAAACTTTTTGAGCAATTCATCTACATCAATTTCAACATTTAATTCGTTTAGTAAATCTTTTAAAATTCTTTCTCCTTGAATTATTGGTTTTGCTAAAGTTTTTGAGATAACCAATTCAATAGCATACCACCAAATTTTTGAATATGCATGCTTACTTGCCAACAGTCCATGAGGTTTATGTTGCGGCGATGGAATTTCTACTACCAGGGCCTTTTCTTTTAATTCAGGATGAAAATCAAACCTATCATACCATAAATTATCAATCCATTTGCGCTGATCTGAGGACGAAAGCACTAAAGTTTCGAATTTACCAAGTTTAGGCAATTGCCATAACAATGATTTAATTAAAATACTTTTTGAAACTGAAGAGGCGTTTTGTGCTGTTCCAGAGCCTGTGTGAGCCTTGTCGTAAGCGTAAATTCTTAAATAACTCCAAATACAAATTCCCTTAAATAAAATTTTATTTGTAGGGTATTTATTTTCAATTGCATTAAAATCTTTAAAATTGAGCAAAATCTAAGAATTTAATTCGTTTGCAAATAAGGCTCTTTTTCTAGAATAAATCTATAAAATAGTCGTTTCTAAACACTTTTTGTACAAAAACCTATGGATATCCCATTATTCTTTAACCCAACATTATTTCCATCACAAAAAGTAACTCAACCTTTTCAAAATACAATCTCAAACTTTGAACTCAAAGAAAAGCTTGGTTTTAAGTTTATTTTAAATCCTACTTTGGTGCCTTATCAAGGGTATTTTGCAAAGCCTGATGAAAGCTCAAACAGTTACACAGCATACTCTTTCTACAAAAAATCTATTGATGCATTTTGCGAAAACTTACCAAAACATGATGCTTTAATTTTAAAACTGCATCCATCCATAAATTATGTTTTGCCATTTATTTGGAGAGGGTATCAAGTTAGCACAAGGTTTACTTTTTTGCTTAATCTTCAAGAGAAGTTAAACTATAAAGAATCATTAAAAAGAGAAATAAAAAAAGCAGAAAAAGATATAATTATTGAAACTTCTACAAATATTGAAGAGCTTTTTCAACTTAAAAAACTTAACCAAAAAGTTAGAAAATCTCCTCTTGATTTTGACCTAAATTACCTTAACGATTTTTATACTCGCTTTGCGGCAAATAACTCCGCTAAACTTTTAATTGCGAAAAAAGAAGATATCACAATTGGAGCACTTCTATTGGTTTATGATAATGAAACCGCCTATTATTTAGCAGGAGCTACTCATCCCGAATATAGAACATCTGGAGCTTTAAGCATTTTACTGCATGAAGCAATTAATCAAAGCAAAAAAACATCGAAATTTTTCGATTTTGAAGGCAGCATGGAACCCGGAATAGCAAGGTATTTTGCATCATTTGGGGCTGAAGCTACTCCATATTTTTTTATTGAAAACTATCCAAATAAACTAGCTAAAGCAGCCTTGAAAGCGAAAAAGATGATAGGTTAACCTAAGTAAGTTCCTTCTTGGTAAATTCTTTCAATCATCTCAACCACCTTCATTCCTTCTAATGCATTTGTGTTAATTTGAGAACGGCCTTTAAGCACATTTACCACATTTTCGATAACGTAATGATGGTTTGCAGCGCTACCTTTATAATCACCGTAATCGTTTGGTGGATTTGCAGGAGGCAAAATTGGCATTTCGTAATCTTCAACCACACAGTGGCTCACTGTATCCATATACTGCCCGCTAACTTTTACACTGCCCTTTTCTCCAATAATAGCTATAGAGCTTTCCATGTTTTGACCCCAAATTGAAGTTGAAAAATTTATGGTTCCTAATCCACCATTAATAAATTCGAAGCCAACAAAACCTGAATCGATAAACTCTGTAGAGGTTTTGTGGTTAAAGTTTTGAAACTTAGCGTTGATGTTTTTTATATCACCAAACAACCAATACATAATATCTAAAAAGTGACTGAATTGCGTAAACAACACACCGCCGTCCATATTTTTCAAACCTTTCCAACCACCTTTTTTATAGTACCGATCATCTCGGTTCCAATAGCAATTCATTTGAACCATATAGGTTTCGCCTAGTTTTCCTTCATCAATTAAGCTTTTTAGCCATACTGAAGTTGGGCTATATCTATTTTGTTTTACGATAAAAGCATGTTTCGAAACTTGCAAAGACTTAAAAATAACCTCTTCGCACTCTTGTCTATTCAAACCCATAGGTTTTTCAATAACCACATGCTTTTTGGCTTCTAAAGTCCATAAGGCTTGTTTTGCGTGCCATCCGTTTGGCGTACAAATATTTACAATATCAACCTCAGGGTTTTTCAGTAACTCTTCGATTGAAGCATAAACTGTTGCTCGTTCTCCTAATATTTCTTTTGCTTCTAGTTGTCTGTCTTCACTTACATCTGCAACTGCAATAACTTCGCTTTCGTCATTGCCATTAATCATTGCTGCGTGTCTTTTACCTATATGTCCAAAACCTACAACTCCAAACTTAATTTTCGCACTCATGATGTTTATTTTGCGTAGCTAATTGCTCTTGTTTCTCTAATTACTGTTACTTTAACTTGACCTGGATAAGTCATTTCGCTTTGAATTTGTTGTGAAATTGTGAATGAAAGTTCGTTTGCTTTTTCATCTGGAACTTTTTCACTTTCAACCATTACTCTAAGTTCTCTTCCCGCTTGTATGGCAAATGCTTTTGTAACACCATCATGATTCATAGCAAGGCTTTCAAGGTCTTTAAGTCTTTGAATATAAGATTCAACCACTTCTCTCCTAGCCCCTGGTCTAGCTCCTGAAATTGCATCACAAACTTGAACAATTGGAGAAATCAAAGAGGTCATTTCAATTTCATCATGGTGAGCACCAATAGCATTGCAAATTTCTTTTTTCTCTCCGTATTTCTCAGCCCATTTCATACCCAAAATTGCGTGTGGTAATTCTGGCTCCTCATCTGGCACTTTTCCAATATCGTGAAGTAATCCGGCACGTTTAGCAACTTTGGCATTTAAACCTAACTCGCTTGCCATTGTAGCGCATAAGTTGGCTACTTCTCTAGAATGTTGTAATAAGTTTTGGCCGTAAGAAGACCTGTACTTCATTCTTCCCACAATTTTTATCAATTCTGGGTGTAATCCATGAATTCCTAAATCTATACAAGTACGCTTTCCTGTTTCAATAATTTCTTCATCGATCTGTTTTTTGGTTTTGGCAACAACTTCTTCAATTCTTGCTGGGTGAATTCTACCATCGGTTACTAACTGATGTAAGGATAATCTGGCTATTTCTCTTCTTACAGGATCGAAGCAAGAAAGAATAATTGCTTCGGGGGTATCATCAACAATAATTTCAACTCCGGTAGCTGCCTCAATTGCTCTGATGTTTCTTCCTTCTCTGCCAATAATTCGCCCTTTTATATCATCACTCTCGATGTTAAAAACCGAAACCGAATTTTCAATGGCATGCTCTGCCGCAACTCTTTGAATGGTTTGAAGCACAATTTTCTTGGCTTCTTTATTGGCGTTAATTTTAGCTTCTTCGGTAATATCTTTAATGTAAGACATAGCGCCTGTTCTAGCTTCGTCTTTTAAATTTTCTACCAATTGTTGCTTGGCTTCTTCTTGCGAAATAGCTGAAACTTTTTCAAGTTCGGCAATGTGTTTTGTTTTAAGCTTATCTAACTCTTCTTGTTTTTTGGTAACAAGGTCAAATTGTTGAGTTAAATTATTTCGAAGTGTACTTAAATCACGCTCCTTGTTATTTACCTCTTTAAGCTTATTGTTGAGGGTTTGCTCCTTTTGGCGATTTCGATTTTCTGAGGCTAAAACCTTTTGGTTTCTTTCTGTAATAACCTTTTCATGGTCAAGTTTAAGTTGTAAAAACTTTTCTTTGGCTTGAACTATTTTCTCTTTTTTAATTACTTCAGCGTCTGCTTCAGCATCTTTAATGATTTGTTGGCTTTTGTTTTCAATACTCTTTTTTATAAGACCGTATGCTACTCCAATTCCTGCCACCAAACCAACTACTACTCCTATTACTATACTTAGTACGTCCATTTCTAATTTGGTTTAATAAAAAACCCGCATTGCTTAAAAGATTTTGGGAAACCCCGATAAGTAAAATTTAGGATTAGGTGTTCACTTCGCAACCGTCCAACGTCTCTTTTTTCAAAGAAATCTTCCGAATAAATCGGAATAAAAAGGCCTGGTTTTGAGTGGACTACCACATCCCAACGAATAAAATGTTGAGTTTCCAAAAAGCAAATAAGAATGCGGGCAATATCTTATAAAACTTTATTTCTGTGAACGATTATCCTAAAGTAAGAATTTCTTCAATTTGTAGCTTCAAATCTGATAACTTTTTTTCTACCAATTTGTCTTCTGTTGTAATTGCATGTGATGGCTGATTTTGATCTAACGACTGATTTGCAAATTCAAAAGCAGTCATTGCTAGTAAATCTACTAAATCATTTAAACCATAATCTTGTTTCAGTTTATTAATATTTCCATTTACAATTTGGGCAGCTTGCTCAACTCTATCTTTATCGTTTTCATCTACTGTGAGCGGATAAACTCGGTTTCCAACTTTTATTTTTACCGAAATTTCTGCCATTAATTATTATTTAAAAGTTCGAGGCATTTATCTACCTCAGCTACAGTTTCTTTTACCAACAACTTAAGTGCTTCTTTATTTTCAGCTTCACCATTTCCAGCACTATTTGTTGTTTGATTCTTTAGTTTTTCGTTTAACTCTGTTATTTTATTGTCTTTATCGGTAATTTGATTCTTTAACAAATTATTGTAAGAACGAATTTCTTTTAGTTCAATCATTAACTCCTTGTGCTTTTCTACCAAGGTTTGTACGCTCGTAGCAAGACTTTCAGTTATTTGACTAATGTTACTCAAATTGAGATAATTAAACTAATTGTAAACGTACAAATTTAACCTGAAAACTCAATTAAACAAATTTTAACTTCTAGTTGTGAATACTCTATTGAAAAGGGCGAACTTTTTGATGCTCATCAAAATACTTTTGACACATGAAGTTTTTCTTAAACCTACTTTTTTTAGCAATACCATTATTTGGATTGGTAGCCCAAAATAATTACCCTAAAGATTATTTTAGGTCGCCGGTTGATTTTCCTATTGCTTTGGCTGGAAACTTCGGTGAAATAAGAGGTGGACATTTTCATGCAGGTATTGATATAAAAACTCAACAAGTTGAAGGCAAACCTATTTATGCTGCTGCAGATGGATATATTTCTCGTATAAAAATTTCATTGTATGGATATGGAAAAGCAATTTATGTAAGACATCCAAACGGATACACAACCGTTTATGCTCATCTTCAAAAGTTTAACGATGAAATTAATCAACATGTAAGAAGCGCTCAATACAACCAAAAAACATTTACCATTGAGTTGTATCCTGAAGCAAATCAGCTTATCGTAAAAAAAGGTGATGTAATTGCTCTATCAGGAAATACGGGAGGTTCTGGTGGTCCTCATTTGCATTTTGAAATTCGAGAAGCAGGCTCCGAAATACCATTAAATCCGCTACTATTTGGATTCGACATAAAAGACACCAAACCACCATTATTAAAAACTCTAGGAGTTTACCCATTAAATGAAGTTAGTTGGGTTGATGGCCAAAACAATCCTAAATATTTTCCAATTTCTAAAATTGGCAATCAATTCTCGGTAAATCAAAATAACCCTATTGAAGTTTCTGGCAAAATTGGCTTTGGAATAGAAACCAACGATTATTTAGACGCTGCTCCAAATAGATGCGGAGCTTATAGTATAAAACTTTTAAAAAATGGTGTTCCAGTTTATTCACATGAAATAGAAAAAATATCTTTTGATGAAACAAGGTTTATCAACTCTCATGTTGATTATCATGCTTGGAACAAACTAAACAAAAGAGTTCAACGAAGCTTTTTGCAAAGCAACAACCAACTTTCAATCTACAAAGAGTTGCTTAACAAAGGGCAATTATTTTTTTTAACTGATACCACTTTTCAACTTAGCTATTCGGTTTTAGATGCCAACAACAATTTAAGTGAATTAGGTTTTACCGTAAAATCTTCTACTGAACCTTTCATTTTCAAAAGACCAGAAACCGATACTTTACTATTTAAGGTTTTCGAAAACAATTCATTTGTAAATGATGAAGTATCTATTTTCCTTCCTAAAGGGGCTTTGTACGAAGATTTTTTCTTCAATTTTTCAACCCAAAATTCAATTGCCAATGGAATTGGTGCTGTGTATAATATTCATAATTTATATACTCCATTGCAAGATTACATTTATGTTACTCTACCTTTAGATTCTATTTTTTTCGCAAAAAGCGATAAGATTTTAGCTGTTTCTTTAGATGAAAAATTAAAACTTATGTCTGGTGAAGGAGGAGAATTCGAAAATGGAAAAATTAAATTCAAAACAAGAAGCTTTGGCCCTTATACTTTAATGATTGATACTATTCCTCCATCTATCAAGCCTATTAACATTTATCCTGAAAAAAATATGCAAAACGAAAATTTGGTGAAGTTTAAAATCGAAGATGAGCTTTCGGGCATTAAAACCTTTAATGGTTACATCAACAACCAATGGGAGTTATTTGAGTTTGACAAAAAAACAGGAATTTTATCTTTTGAGTTTACTTCAGATTTCAATAAGAAAATTTCCAACGAGATAGAAATAATAGTTACTGATGAAAGAAACAACAGGTCAATTTACACTGGTTCATTTATCAGGTAATAATTTTTGTTAATGTATTTTTTAACGTAACAACAATTGCTGAAGTTTGTAGTTTATTAATTATCTTTCACCATCTATGAATTTAAAGCAGTTTGGCTTATTTGTATTAATACTTGTCTCATTTGCTAGTTATGGTCAGGATAAAGAGAAAACCCTAATTCAATTTTCTGGAGTAGTTGTTTCAGGAGACGATTTAGAACCTATTTCCTTTACTTCTATCATGATTCAGAATACGCATCGTGGCACAATTAGCGATTATTACGGGTATTTTTCTTTTGTTGCAGAAGTAAATGATACCATCCTTTTTAGCAGCATTGGATATAAAGATGCTCAGTTTATCATACCAGATACTTTGCCTTCTTTTAGGTACTCTATTATCCAGCTTTTACAACCAGATACTATTGTTTTGCCTGAAGCTACTGTTTATCCTTGGCCTACCAAAGAGCAATTTAAGCAGGCATTTCTTAATGCTTATGTACCTGATGATGATTTAGCTAGAGCTCAAAAAAATCTTGATCCAAGAACTATGGAAGCATTAATGGCATCAATGCCAATGGGGCCTTCTGGAAACTTTAAATACCAAATGCAAGAGTACCAAACTAGAATTTATTACTCTGGCCAAGCACCTCCACTAAACATTCTAAATCCACTTGCTTGGGCAAAATTTATTCAAGCTTGGAAAGATGGAGATTTCAAACAAGAAAAATAGCTAACACAATAATTCTTCAGCCCGTTTGTTTTTTGATATTTGCAACCTTTAATGCGGGTACTACTATTTTTTACTTTTTTAATTTTTAGCCAATTAATATTTGGGCAAGAAGCCTATGTAAAAGGCACTGTTAGAGACGATAAAAACAAACCTCTAGAAGCGGTAAATATTTCTGTTATAGGATTACCAGGTGGAACCAGCTCTGATAGAGATGGAAATTATACCATAAAAGTGCCAGCAGATAAAAACATAAAACTTGGTTTTTCTTATTTAGGATACTTAAAACTTGAGTATGATTTAAAATTGTTTCCTGCCGAAGTAAGAAACATAAACCCATACATGAAACAAACTTCTACCAATATTCAGGAGTTTGTAATTGAAGAAGAAACATCACGCAATTCAACTATGGTAAGAATTGATCCAAAATTGATCAGTTCTATTCCATCAGCTGGAGGAAATTTTGAAGCGGTTTTGTTCTCGCAACCTGGCGTAGTTTCTAACAACGAATTAAGTTCTCAATACTCTGTAAGAGGAGGAAACTTTGATGAAAACCTTATTTATGTAAACGATATTTTAATCTACAGACCATTTTTAGTTCGCTCTGGCCAACAAGAAGGTTTAAGTTTTGTAAACTCAGATTTAGTTGAGGCTGTAGAATTTTCAGCAGGAGGTTTTGCTGCTCGTTATGGAGACAAAATGTCGTCGGTTTTAGATATTAAATACAAAGAACCAACATCATTTGGAGGCTCAATTACTGCTAGTTTATTGGGTGGCTCAATTTCTATTGAGGATGCATCTAAAGACCATCGTTTTACCCAAATACATGGAATTAGATACCGAAGCAACCAATACATTTTAAATTCTCTCGATACTGATGGAGATTACCGTCCTTCTTTTCTAGATTACCAAACATATTTAACTTTTGATATTACCGAAAAAATTCAATTAGACTTTTTAGGAAACGTTACTCGAAATAAATACCAATTTATTCCACAAGACAGACAAAGTGATTTTGGAACTATAAACCAGGCCTTGCGTTTGAGTGTATATTTTGCTGGGCAAGAGGTTGATGAGTATGAAACTTACACTGGCGCATTTTCTCTAAACCTTAAACCAAATGTGAACACCAAATTAAAATTTATTGCCTCAACTTACAGGGCTTTAGAAACTGAAACTTTTGATATTGAAGGAGCTTACAGATTAGATGAACTAGAACGTGATTTAGGAAGCCAAGAGTTTGGCGATGTTGCTTTTAACAGAGGAGTTGGAGGTTTTATTAACCATGCCCGAAACTATTTAGATGCTTGGGTTTCAACCGCAGAACATAGAGGTTGGTTTTATGATGATTCAAAAACATTACAATGGGGATTAAAAATACAACATGAAGATATTTGGGATAGGTTAAACGAATGGGAATATGTTGACTCTGCAGGCTATAGTGTTCCGCAAACACCTCCTGCCTTTTGGGGCACTTCACCAATAGATTCTTTAAGACCTATTCCTGTTAGTCCTAGAGACGAACTTAATTTAAGAACTTCAATTAAAGCTGAAAACCGAATTCAATCGAATAGAGTAATGGGATACTTTCAATGGGAAAATGCCTTTGATTTAGATACATCACAATTCAATTTAAATTTAGGCGCAAGATTTAATTATTGGGATTTTAACAACCAATTTCTTTTAAGTCCTCGAGCCAACTTATCGTTTAAACCAAATTGGAACAAAGATTTTGTTTTCAGGGCTTCCTGGGGTTATTACCAACAACCAGCATTTTATCGTGAAATGAGGGATTTAAATGGAAATGTTAATCAAAATATCAAAGCCCAAACTTCCATTCATTATGTACTAGGTTCTGACTATAATTTTAAAGCTTGGGGAAGACCTTTCAAGTTTATTTCTGAAATATATTACAAGCAATTAAAGAATTTGATTCCCTATGAAATTGACAATGTAAGGTTAAGGTATTATGCAGAGAATAATGCATCAGGTTGCGCAACAGGTATCGATTTAAAAATAAATGGGGAGTTTGTAAAAGGCGTTGAATCTTGGGCCAGTATTTCGGTAATGCAAACCAAAGAAGATGTTGCAAACGATTCTTTTACAGAATATTATAACAGCGATGGCGATCTCATCATCAATGGTTTTACCCAAAACAATGTTGTAACAGATAGCGCAACATTTTTTCCTGGAGCAGTTCCCCGCCCAACAGACCAAAGGGTAACATTTGGTTTGTTTTTCCAAGATTATCTTCCTCGAATTCCATCAGTAAAAATGAACCTCAACATACTTTTTGGAACAGGTTTACCTTTTGGTCCACCTTCTTACGAAAGATATAAAGACACACTTAGAATTCCTCCTTACCGAAGAGTAGATATTGGAGGATCTTACCAAATTTTAAAGCCCGAAAGAGAAAGAAAACCAGGCAGAGCTCTAAATTCCATGGAATCTTTATCGTTAGGCATTGAAGTTTTTAACCTTCTGCAAGTAAACAATACCATTTCTTATTTGTGGATAAGAGACGTAACCAATAGGCAATACGCTATTCCGAATTACCTCACAAATCGGCAAGTCAATATTAAGCTCATAGCACGCTTTTAACTTTACAACATGAAAAATCTTCTTCTTTTAAGTAATTCAACAAATTTTGGTGAGCCATATTTAGGTTGGCCGCAAGAGCATTTAGCCAAGTTCTACGAAGGCGTAAATGAGGTTTTGTTTATTCCCTTTGCAGGCTTTGCTTTAGGTTACGATAAATATGAGGATGCTGTAAAAAAAGCCTTTTCAAAATTTAATAAAAAGGTTGTTTCTGTGCATCAGTTTGAAAATATGCAAGAAGCTGCAAAAAATGCAGAAGCTTTTGCTGTAGGAGGAGGAAATACATTTTATCTTTTTCAGCAAATGCACCACTTAGGTTTGATGGAAATAATAAAACAAAAAGCCGAAAATGGAACTCCGTTTGCCGGATGGAGTGCAGGCTCAAACATAGCTTGTCCTAGTTTAAAAACATCTAACGATATGCCAATTGTAGAGCCAAAAAGTTTTGATGGATTAGGATTGATAAACTTTCAAATAAATCCTCATTATACCAACAAAACCATTGATGGACATGGAGGCGAAACTAGAGATCAACGTATTGAAGAGTTTATTGCCGCCAATCAAAAAACAGCCGTATTAGGTTTGCCCGAAGCTTGTTTATTGCGTGTTGAAAAAAATAATTTGACTTTCATAGGAAATTCATCGGCTAAGTTGTTCCTTTATGGAAACGAACCAAAGTTTGTTGAACCAAATTCAAACCTTAGTTACTTGTTGTAAATGCATAGTTTAGAACCATATTACGCTTGGCGAAACCAATATTGCGCAGAAGAAGACCCTCGTTCTCCATTTTTCGGAAGAGAATACAGCGAGTTTGAATTTTCTGACCGAATTTATGACCATTACATTCATCCTCAATGGGATAGCATAGATTCAACAACACTTTTCATGAAATTGCTTTTCACAGAGTACGACGAAGGTTACTGCATTATTGAGTTAATTGGCGAATGGAATAATACATTGTACAATGATATAATGACCTTTAAAAGAAATATTATTGATCATTTAATTGATGAAGGCATAAACAAGTTCATCATAATTGGCGAAAACGTTTTAAACTTTCATAGTTCAGATGATAGTTACTACGAAGAGTGGTTTGATGATATAGAAGATGGCTGGATTGCCATGTTAAATTTTAGAGAACATGTATTAGATGATTTTGCCGAAGAAAATCTTGACCAATATTTTGTTTCAGGCGGAAAACTAAATGATATGGCCTGGAGAACTGCCCAACCTTATAATTTATTCAGTAAGGTAGAAAGCCAAGTATTTAAAAGGTTAAGTATTTAATTAAAAGCTTTCGCCAATTGTAAAGTAGCCAAACCTATTTTCTTTTCCTTCGCCCCAAGCATAGTCAAAACGAATATGCATTCTGTCTTTTTCATCTAAAGAAAACCTTAATCCACAACCAATGGATGTTTTTCCGTTTTTAAAAATTAAGTTTTGAGGTTTATTACCAACAATTCCATAAGCACCAAAAACTGTTAATCCGGTTCTGTAAACTAATGGAGACCTGTATTCCAATTGCATCAAAGCAATGTGTTTATCTCTAAATCTGCCTTCTCTATAACCTCTCATTCTAAAAGGCCCGCCCATTAAGCTCATTTGGTTAAAAGGCACATCGCCAAAATTAAATTTGCCATAGGCTTGCAAGGCCACTATATGGTTTGCCTTAATATTTACGTATTTTCTTACATCTAAAATATGGGTATTAAAAACAAAGTCACTACCAAAAACAGTTTGATTAAATAAATTAGAATATTCGGCATACCAACCTTGGGTAGAGGCAAATACACTATTTCTGGTATCATACAAAAACGAAACTCCAAAACCCGAGTTAACCCCACCATTTCCGCCTGGTACTAAACCATTTTCAAACTTTCCGCCAGGCTCAACCTCGTTCATTTTTAAATATTGAAACCAATATTTTGGTCCTAAGTAAATGCTTTTGCCCAATCTTTTTTGAAAAGCCAATCGCGCTCTAGGAAATGAGGCTCGGTAATTTTCTTCGTAAGAAGTTTCAATATTATTTCCTATACCATTAAAAAAATAGGGCCACCGGTAAAACCCAAGTTCCGCCAAAAGCCTGTATTTATTTTCTTTAAAAAAAACTTCGGCAGGCAGCCAAAAAACTATTTGTTTATTGAGGGTATAACCCAATGCCATTCTTATTTGCGATGGTCGAGTAATTGTATCGTTTCCACCCTCCTTATTTTTATTAAATTTAAAATATGAGAATCCTGCTAAACCAAAATACCAGTTGGTTTCTGGCAAGTAATAAACTGAAGGAACTACAATTGTCCGTTTGTTTTTTTCTTCTAAAAAGTTGCCCAGTAAATCATTGTTTTTTTGTTGTGCACTCAAGGAAATGACAAAAAAAACAGGCAGAAAAATTTTTACGAGGATTTTCACAACGCAAAAGTAAGCATGAACCTTGGTGTAATTAATACCCCAAAAATCCTAACCCTTTCGGATAATTCAATAACCAACCTGTAATACTGTACCTGCCTGAATTGGTAATTAAAACTTCGTGCTCAAAAAGTTCGCTTCTAAAGCAAACAATTTTTCCAAATGTAGGAGCTATAACTTCTTTTTCGCCATTACCTAAATACAAAACCAACTCTCCTCCATCGCCAGGTTGCCATCTTTCATTTAAATACAAAACACACGAAATCAACCTGTTATTTCTGCCTTTAAATTGATCAATATGCTTTTCGTAGAAGGCGCCTTTTGGGTAAAACGCAAAATGAAATTCTTTATCTCTTATTCCAACAAATAAGTTAAAGTTTAAATAATCGCATAATTCTTTGATAAACTTATGCCAGGAATCTAGCAATCCATCATAATTATTTTCACCAATCCAAACAATTTTATCTCCGCGTATCGATTTATTTTTCTGGAAATCGGCCCCAGTACCAATTCCTGCTTGTTTAAAATCATCTTCTATTAATGACTGTTCCAAAGCTTTGTAAAATCCTCTCAATTCATTTTTAGTAAAAAAATTATCTGAAACAGCAAACCCTCTTTCCGAAAGAGAATCTGCAAAAAGGCTATTCTTATTCAATTCACAAAATCGGTGGAAAATTATGCTAATTTTTATTTAAAAATACCTATGGTTAGGTATAGGAGGCACTTTTTTGTGAAACTACTTTTGAATTTTAAAGTTATTAAGAATGAGTCTAAATAAAAATAGCATTGTTATTGGCTTTTTGCTAATAAGTAACATTCTAATTGGACAAACTTTTTCAGGTTTATTGATAGATAAAAATCAAAAAACACCAATTCAGTTTGCCACTGTTTATTTACAGTCAAAAGAATTTAAGAAAGGTGTTTTAACAAATTCATCGGGAAAATTTCAATTTGAATCTCTTCCGATCGGAAACTATACCCTCACTATTCAATCAATTAGTTTTATTAACAAAACCGAAGAAATTGAAATAACTGAAAATGAAAAAAATCTCACAATCGAACTAACTTCCTATATAGAAAATTTACATGAAGTTGTAGTAGAAACCCAAAGTTTGGTCGGAAATTCAAATCAACTTATTAAAACCCCAGGCAGTGTAAGTTTTATTTCGCCAAAACAAATGGAGCAGTTTAATTATACAGATATTAATAGGGCATTAAGAACTATACCGGGTGTTTACTTGCAAGAAGAAGATGGATTTGGTTTAAGACCAAACATTGGCTTAAGAGGCACAGGAGTTGAGCGCTCTTCGAAAATTACCATTATGGAAGACGGAGTTTTAATGGCTCCCGCCCCCTACTCTTCTCCGGCGGCTTATTATTTTCCAACTGCAGGCAGAATGGAATCTATTGAAGTTATGAAAGGTAGCTCTCAAATTTCTTTTGGACCGCAATCTACAGGAGGAGCAATAAACTTAGTTTCTACTCAGCTTCCTGCTGAAAAAAAAGCCCAAATAAATTTAATAGGTGGCAGTTTTAACACACGAAATTTACATGCTTACTATGGCGAAAATTTTGGACAAGTTGCATTTTTGGTTGAAACTTTTCAACTAAGTTCAGATGGTTTTAAAACCCTGCCAAATAACCAAAACACAGGTTTCAACAAGCAAGACTATGTAGGTAAATTAAGATTCAATTCTAAAGCCACAGCAAAAATTTACCAATCGCTAACCTTAAAAGGGAGTTTGGTCTATGAAAACTCAAACGAAACTTATTTAGGTTTAACCGATTATGATTTCAAAGCTTCTCCTTTTTCTAGATATTCCGCAAGTGCAAATGACAATATGGATGCTAACCAAAGTAGTTTTTCAGCAACTCACTTTATATCATTTTCAGAAAACATCGAAATGGTTACAACCGCCTATCGCACTAAATTTAGCCGAAATTGGTACAAACTAGACGCAGTAATAGATTCAACAGGAAATAAAGTTGGCATTAGCTCAATTTTAGATAACCCACAAATTAGCTACCTATTTAATGTAATAAACGGAAGTTTAAACTCTACCTGGGGAGCTTTAAGGGTAAGAGCCAACAATAGAGATTATTACACTGAAGGAATTCAAACTCGCTTAAATATTGAGAAAAACTTTGAAAACCTAAAAAATAAAATTTCAATTGGAGGAAGAATACACAGAGATGCAATGGATAGATTTCAGTGGGAAGACGATTACGACATGCTTAATAATCAACTGAGTTTGGTAAAAATTGGTGAACCCGGAACACAGAGTAATTTGATTGAATCGGCTAATGCAGTATCCGCTTTTGGCGAATACTCTGCTGAGATAGGACGTTTTGTATTAAAAACTGGCGTGAGAATGGAAAACATCAATTACACCAAAAAAGACTTTGGAAAAAATGATGTAATAAGAAACGAAACCAATTTAGTTACCTTTAAAAATCATGTAAACCAAATAATTCCTGGCGCCTCAATTATGTATAATTTAAACCCGAAAAACATAATTTTTACAGGAGTTCACAAGGGTTTTTCACCTCCAGGTTCGCAACCCAATACTGAGGCAGAAAATTCAATCAATTATGAATGTGGTTATCGTTACAAAGGAATTTTAGGTAACCTTCAATTGGTCGGTTTTTACAATGATTATAACAACTTATTGGGTGCAGACCTTTCTGCATCAGGCGGAACAGGAACCAACAACCTTTTTAATGCTGGCGAAGCTTTAACCCAAGGTATTGAGTTTGAGTATGCAAACCAATTTTTCATTAACGAATCTTGGAGTATTCCGTTTCAGACTGCTTACACGTTTACCAATGCAACTTTTAAAAACAGCTTCAACTCCAGTTTCGAACCTTGGGCAACTGTTGTTAGTGGCGATTTGATGCCATATATCCCTCAGCATACAGCAAACGTAACCACAGGAATTCAAAACCACTATTTTAACATTATTGGCCAAATAAGTTACACAAGTTCAATAAATACAATAGCTTCGAACAAACAGTTAATCAACCAAAATGCCGTAAAAGGTTTTGCTGTTTGCGATTTGAGCAGCGAAATATTCGTTTCGAACCAGGCAAAAATTTTTATCGGTTTAAACAATGTTTTTAACAACTCTTATGCAGTGGCACGCAGACCTTTTGGTTTAAGACCAGGTATGCCAAGATCATTAAGATTAGGTTTTAAATGGATCTTAAATTAACCTTTATTTTTTAAACCGAATTCCATTAAATTCGCGTAATGCGGATTATTTTAGTTAGCTCACTAATTTTAGGATTTTTGCTTTTGGCAACAAGTTGCAATAAAAAGAATCCCGAAATTTATGGCAAATGGAGGCTCGTTGAATCTAGAATTTCATCATCAGGAAAAACAATTTCCTCAGCTGAACGCCAAGGAACTGTGGAGGCTATTTTTGCTACAAACGGCGTTTTTACAACAACATTTAAAGGCCAAAGAGTTAACTTCTTTTCATTTTCTATTGAAAACAACGAATTAATTATTGATGGCCAAAAAACAGAGTTCAAAATAAAAAAAGATACATTGTTTTTGGTAACCAACAAAACGCAAGGTATTGTTGATGTTTATGTACCTAGCACAAGCTATTAAGATTAAGTGTACAACTTACACTTTGTTTATTTACTTTAGTTGCCCACAAAAAAATTATGGACGCAAGAAATCGAGTTATCATTGAAAATCTTCACCCTATTGTAGATGGTGGAAGGTACTACGCAAAATCTTCAATCGGACAAAAAATAAACTGCTCTGCCGACATTTTTGCCGATGGGCATGATGTAATAAATGCGAGTTTATTATATAAGCACGAAAAAGAAAAAGGATTTACAGAGATAGAATTAAAAAACACCAATCAAGATTTATGGGAGGCAAATTTTAAGGCAGAAAAGCAAGGGTTTTACGAAATAAAATTAACAGGTTGGGTAGATAATGCCTTAAACTGGCAGCATAATATTGAACGGAAAATAAAAGACAATCAGCATGTAAATGTTGAATTGCAAGATGGAATTCAATATTTAGATTTTTTGGCAAAAAAAGCCAATAAAACAGAAAAAACATACTTAAGCGAACTCAAAAAGCTTTTTAAATCTGAAAAAGATTATGGTAATGCTATCCAAAAAGCTACTGAAGCTAGGTTACATGATTTATTTCACAAGTACCCTAATAAAGAGTTTGTTACCGAAACCCAAGTTTTAAAAGTTTATGCTGATAGACAAAGGGCTTTGTTTAGCTCTTGGTATGAGTTTTTTCCTAGATCTGCCTCAGGAACTTCAAAACATGGGACATTTAAAGATTGTATAAAATTATTGCCCGAAGTAGCCAAAATGGGTTTTGATGTATTGTACTTCCCTCCTATTCATCCAATTGGAGAAGATTTTAGAAAAGGAAAAAACAACTCAACTAAAGCCTTAAAAGGCGATGTTGGATCACCATGGGCTATTGGCGGAAAAGATGGCGGGCATAAAGACATTCACCCTGAATTGGGAAGTCTTTCCGATTTCAAAAAACTTATTGCGGAAGCAAAAAAACTAGGCATTGAAATCGCAATGGATTATGCCTTGCAATGTGCTCCCAATCATCCTTATGTTAAGCAACACCCGCAATGGTTTAAATGGCGTCCTGATGGTTCAGTTCAATATGCTGAAAATCCCCCAAAAAAATACCAAGACATTTTACCAATCAATTTCGAAACTGAAGATTGGAAAAACCTTTGGGACGAATTAAAATCTATTATTGACTATTGGGTAGAACAAGGTATTACTATTTTTAGGGTAGATAATCCCCACACCAAAGCTTTTCCTTTTTGGGAATGGATGATTAATGAAGTAAAAAAATCTAACCCTGATATTTTGTTTTTGGCTGAAGCTTTTACTCGGCCCAGTGTAATGCATAACTTAGCCAAATTAGGTTTTTCTCAATCATACTCATATTTTACTTGGCGAAATACCAAAGCTGAATTAAGCGAGTACATGAGTGAGATTACTACTCAAAAAGGCAAAGATTATTTTAGACCTAATTTTTGGCCCAATACGCCAGATATTAATCCTTATAACTTGCAGAGTGGCAACGAAAATATGTTTCTAATTCGTTTCTTCTTGGCAGCAACCTTAAGTTCAAATTATGGCCTGTACGGCCCAGTGTTCGAGCAAATTGTTCATGAAGCAATTCCTGGTAAAGAAGAATACTTAAACTCCGAAAAATATGAATTGAAACAATGGGATTTTTCAAAAACCAATAAATTGAAAGAACTCATAAAAATTATCAATAAACTAAGAAAGGAAAATACTGCTTTACAAAACACTTTTAACTTTCAAGAATTAAAAATTGAAAACGATAATTTGTTTTGTTACATAAAGTATGATGAAGAAAATGATAACTATTTACTAATGGCCGTAAACCTAGATCCTTATCACCAACAAGGAGGCTGGGTGCAACTGCCTTTAGCGTTGTTAAACCATAAAAATGGAGAAAGATATTTAATGCAAGATGTTTTAACTTCGAACTCATACTATTGGGAAAACGAATGGAATTTCATTGAATTAAATCCTCATGTTTTGCCATTTCATTTATTTAAAATAGAGAAACAATAATGGAACTAAGCAGTAATTTAACCACCAACAAAAACTGGCAAAACCTTTTTGAAGACCAAAATTTAGTTGACCGTTTTTGCAAAGATGTTTTCCCAAACTACATGCAAAGCAAAAGGTGGTTTGCTGGAAAAGGCGCTAACATCAACTTTTTTAGACTTGAGTTTTTACTCGATTATTTTGTAGAAGATAGAAAATATTACCTTGGTGTTATTGAGGTTGTGCTAGAAAACTCAGCAACCCATCGATATTTTATTCCGCTTGATTTTCATATGGGTAATCCAGACCATGTTGAGAACGAAGCTATAATTACCCCCATTAAAATTCAAAACGAAGTAGGTTTACTTACCGATGCAATTTATTCAAGTAATTTTAGAAACGACCTTTTCTTAAAAATTTTAAACCAAGATAAACCCGATACCAACATTGGGTTTTTTCAGTTTTTAAGAGGGAGTATTCTAGCAAATGAGTCAAATAGCAACATAAATTCTAGGTTGCTAAATGCCGATCAGAGCAATACAACTATTGTTTATAACGATAAATATTTCTTAAAAATTTACAGAAGGTTATACCGAGAAATAAATCCAGATTTTGAATTAACCTACTTTTTATCTGAAAAAACAAAATTCCAAAACTCTCCAAAATTTGCAGGAAGCGTTACCTGGAAAAGAGATAATTTACCAGATATTTCAATTGGGCTAATGCAACAAAAAATAGATCACCATAGTGAGGCTTGGCCTTATATGGTTGGCAAAACTGCCTCTTTTTTCGAAATTCTAGAAAAAGAAAATATTGAGCTAAGCCAGTTAAGTTCTGTATCTATTTACAAGCCAAACAAGCATTTTGAAGAAACTGAAATAATGAACTACCTTATTGGTTCTGAAGTTTTGAATTTTGTACAACAACTAGGTTTAAGAACTGCCGAAATGCATATTGCATTGGCTTCTGATAAAACAGAAAAAAGTTTTAGTCCACGAAATTTTAACGAAGACTACAGTGTTTGGTTAAAAAACAGGCTAAATCAACAATTCGATAGACGGTATCTTTTGGTAGAGCAAAACTTTCATAAGTTAAAAGGTCTTTCAAAAAAATATGCCCAAAAGGTATTGGATTCTAAAAACAACATCAAAAATTTCATTTTAGATTTTGATGAGCTAAAGCTCATTTCAACCAGAATTAGAATTCATGGAGATTATCATTTAGGCCAAGTATTAATTGGCGAAAGCGATTTGTTCATTTTAGATTTTGAAGGAGAACCAGAAGCAACTATTAGAGATAGAAAAGTAAAGCAACCACCACTTAAAGATGTTGCCGGAATGCTTCGGTCATTTCATTATGCTATTTATGCTACTATATTTAACAGAATGCCTAATAGCAATTTAACCCAAGAACAGCTATTTACCGCAGGAGAACATTATTACCACACCATTGGTGGTTTATTTCTTAAAACATACATGGAAAAAGCCATGGAGAAATCTTTAAATATTGGGTATCAAAAAGAAATAAATTACCTCTTAAAATATCACTTGCTCGAAAAAGCCATTTACGAAATGGGCTACGAATTGAATGCAAGACCAGATTGGGCAATTATCCCCTTAACTGGATTAATTAATTTAATTGAAGAATAAATAAACTAACCATATTGAAAAATTTTGTTGAAGCACATTCATTATTAACCGACTTTGATATTAGCTTATTTAGATCGGGAAAACATTTTAGAATGTATGAAAAATTTGGCGCTCATGTTATTGAGGTTAATGGCCAAAAAGGAACCTACTTTGCAGTTTGGGCACCCAATGCCGAATCTGTTTCTGTAATAGGAAATTTTAATTTTTGGAGTGGAGACGAACACCAGCTTCATGTAAGATGGGACAGCTCTGGAATTTGGGAAGGCTTTATTCCAAACCTTACTGAAGGCGAGATTTACAAGTATAGAATTAAACCTAATGGCCAAAGTGGAGTTTTAGAAAAGTGCGACCCCTTTGCAATGTATGCCGAAATCCCACCAAATACTGCTTCCATTATTTGGAACCAAGATTACAAATGGAAAGATGCCAAGTGGATGAAATCTCGAGAAAAGAATAACGGGTTAAATCAACCATATTCTGTTTACGAAGTTCACATTGGCTCTTGGAAAAGAAAACTTGAAGAAGGTGGAAGGTCATTAACCTATAAAGAACTTGCCCAAGATTTAGTTGGCTACGTTAAAGAGCATGGCTTTACCCATGTTGAATTGATGCCCGTTATGCATCACCCATTTACAGGTTCATGGGGTTACCAAATTACAGGTTATTACGCTCCTGTAAGCGATTTTGGTTCACCCCAAGATTTTATGGCTTTGGTAGATGCCTTTCACAAGGCAGAAATTGGAGTAATTTTAGACTGGGTTCCTTCACATTTCCCAGGAGATGCTCATGGTTTAAAAGATTTTGATGGAACTGCGATTTACGAGCATGCCGACCCAAGAAAAGGATATCATCCAGATTGGGAAAGCTATATTTTTAACTACGGAAGAAACGAAGTAAAATCGTTTTTGATTTCAAATGCAGCTTTTTGGTTTGATGTTTACCATGCAGATGGATTAAGAGTTGATGCTGTTGCTTCTATGCTCTATCTAGATTACTCTAGAAAAGAAGGCGAATGGATTCCAAATGAATTTGGAGGAAGAGAAAACCTTGAGGCTATTTCTTTTATGAAAGAAATGAACGAGGAGGTTTACAGGTCTTTTGAAGGAATTCAAACTATTGCAGAAGAAAGCACTGCTTGGCCAAGTGTTTCAAGACCAACCTATTTAGGTGGTTTAGGCTTTGGCATGAAATGGATGATGGGTTGGATGCACGACACTTTGAGGTACTTTAAGTATGATAGTTTTTTCAAAAAATACCATCACAACGAAATCAGCTTTAGCCTTACCTATGCCTTTACCGAAAACTTTATGTTACCCCTTTCTCACGATGAAGTTGTGCATGGAAAAGGTGCTTTAATAGACAGAATGCCGGGCGATGAATGGCAAAAATTTGCCAACTTAAGAATGATGTACACCTACATGTTTACTCATCCTGGAACCAAGCTTTTATTTATGGGAGCTGAATTTGGTCAAACTTCTGAGTGGAACCACAACCAAAGTTTAGATTGGCATTTAACCCAATACGAACCACACAAAGGAGTGCAAGCCTTAATTAAAGATTTAAACAGTTTATACAAAAAAGAAAAAGCACTTTTCGAAAACTCATTTACCCACGATGGTTTTGAATGGATTGATTATGACGACAATGAAAACACTGTTTTATCTTACATGCGTAAAGGAAAAAAACCAGGTGATTTTGTAATTGTTGTTTGCAATTTCACTCCGGTTTTAAGGGAAAATTACAGAATTGGTGTTCCTGTAAAGAAAAATTACAAAGAAATTTTTAACTCTGATGATAAAAAATATTGGGGTTCTGATCAAAAAAATAAAGGTTTAATAAAAGCCGAAAATATTAGTTGGCAAGGTAAACCTCAATCTATATCACTTAACTTACCACCACTTGGTATTGTGGTTTTAAAAGTAAATACAAAGGATTAATTTATGGAAAAATTTATTTGTATTCATGGGCATTTTTACCAACCGCCTAGAGAAAATGCATGGCTAGAAGAAATTGAACTACAAGAATCTGCAGCCCCTTACCACGATTGGAACGAAAGAATTGATTCTGAATGTTATAACCCCAATGCAAATTCAAGGGTATTAAATGACGAGGGGAAAATTATTGATATTGTAAATAATTACAGTAAAATATCATTCAACTTTGGCCCTACTCTACTTTCGTGGTTAGAAAAATACTCTCCCGAAACCTATTCGGGCATTTTAAAAGCAGATAAGGAGAGTATGAAAAACTTTGGTGGTCATGGCTCGGCTATGGCCCAAGTTTACAATCACTTAATAATGCCTCTTTGTAACCGAAGAGATAAGGAGACCCAGGTAAAATGGGGAATTTACGATTTTGAGAAAAGGTTTAAACGCAAACCTGAAGGAATGTGGTTAGCCGAAACAGCAGTTGATTACGAAACCTTAGAAGTACTTGCTGAGCATGATATTAAGTTTACGGTTTTAGCCCCACGCCAAGCCAAAGCTTTTCGGAAAATTGGAGAAGAAAATTGGAGCCAAGGTGTAAATTCACAGTTTCATTACATCTGTAATTTACCCTCAGGTAAAAAAATCACTTTATTCTTTTACGATGGAGATGGCTCTCAGGCCGTTGCATTTAAAGGCCTTTTAAAAGATGGAAAAGAGTTAGCCAACAACCTAATCAATTCATTTAACATATTTTCTGGAGATCATCCATTGGTGCATATCGCTACAGATGGCGAAAGTTATGGCCATCATCATAGATACGGAGATATGGCTTTGGCTTATTGCATTAGGTATATTGAAGAAAATAAATTAGCCAACCTAACCAATTACGGTCAGTTTATGAATTTATTCGAAGCTGAATACGAAATTGAAATCCATGAAAATAGCTCTTGGAGTTGTGTACATGGAATTGAAAGATGGAGATCAAATTGTGGTTGCAATACAGGTGGCACTTCTTGGAATCAAGAATGGAGAAAACCTTTAAGAGACACTCTCAATTGGTTAAGAGACCACCTTGCTGAAGTTTATGAAAGGGAAATGAAATTCTTTAATAAAGATGTTTGGGGCTTACGCAACAAGTACATCAATATTATTTTAGATAGAAACATAGTAAACGTTGAAAAATTCATCAAAGAAAATGCTCCAGAAAACTTAGATGAGGAACAAACTACCAAGTTTATAAGGTTAATGGAAATGCAGCGCCAATGCTTGCTAATGTTTACCAGTTGCGCTTGGTTTTTTGATGAAATTTCAGGTATCGAAACTGTTCAGGTTTTACAATATGCCAATAGGGCAATTCAATTAGCCGAAAGAGAGAGTGATGTTCATTTAGAAGAGGAGTTTATTGGTCGTTTATCCTACATCAAAAGTAACATAGAAGATTACGACAATGGAGCAGTTATTTACAAACGATTTGTAGAGCCTTCAAGATTAACCCTAACAAGTGTTGGAATGCATTACGCAGTTGCTTCACTTTTTGATGAAGAACCTGAATCTTTAAATATTTTAAGCTATCGCTGCCAGAGTGAATATTTTGAAAGATTTGAAGCTGGAATTCAAAAAATGGTAATTGGAAGTACAAAAATTAACTCAAAAATTACCTTATCTGAAAAGCAGTTTTATTTTGTAGCTATCTATTTAGGTCAACATCATATAATTGGCTCTGGTACAGATAGTATTACACCTGAAGCTTTTACTAGCATGAGCGAAAAGCTTAAAAAGGCATTTAGTTCTAGCAGTTTAGCACAAGTTTTACAATTAAAACAACATTACATTCCTACGCACAACTTTTCTATTAGAGAACTATTTAAGGATGAACAAATAAAGGTTTTAAATAAAATTTTAGAAGAAAATATTCAACAAGCAGAAGAAAATTATCGTGATATATACCGTAAAAATTATCACTTGTTGAATTTAATGAGGGAGAATAAACTTCAATTTCCTAATATTTTAAGGCATAATTTAGAAATAGTACTTAACAAAGATTTGGAGCAGTTTTTCAAAAGCAAACCTCGAAACAATAAAAAATTAGATTCACTTGTTGATGAGTTTAAAAGGTGGGATATCATTCCTTATCAAAATCAATTGATGAAACCTGCCTCAAACCATATAATTCAATCTTTATATGAGTTAGAGCAAGAAGACTATAATATTAAAGCTATTGAAAGGGTTATAGGTACTATTTCTGCTTGCGATACTATTGGTTTAAAACTTTTTAGACGAAGACTACAAAACCAAATTTTTAAATTGGGTAATAACTTTATAAAAAGGCTTTACGGAAAAGCTTCAATAGAAAAAAATGAAAAATGGCAACTTGCTCTTATTGATGAATTAGCCAGTTTAGTTGGAATAAAGATTTTGGGAATAAATGTTTTGTTTAAAGTTTAACAATTGAGCAACCAAAAGCCTTTTAAAGGATTAAAAGTAATAGAGTTTGCAAGTGTTTTAGCAGGCCCTTTGGTTGGTAGATTTTTTGCTGAGCTTGGCGCAGATGTATTAAAAATAGAAGGACCTGAAGGTGATGTAACAAGAGGATGGAAAAATCCAATTGAAAAAAAAGAAACAAAAACCTCTTCATATTTTGCCTCTGCAAATTATGGGAAAACATACCAAACCCTAAACCTCAAATTAAAATCACACCAAGAGGAAGCTCAGAAAATATGTAAAACTGCTGATATAGTTTTGGTGAATTTTAAACCGGGGATTGCAAAATCTTTTAGGCTTGATTTCGAAAACTTAAAAAATCTAAATCCTAATTTAATTTATGGGGAAATAACAGGATTCGAAAAAGGAAATAATCGCCCTGCCTTTGATATGGTTTTGCAAGCAGAAGCAGGATATCTCTCTATGAGTGGTTTTCCTGAAAAGCCTTTTGCCAAAATGCCTGTTGCGTTAATTGATGTATTATCCTCACATCAGTTAAAAGAGGGAATACTAATAGCTTTATTAAAAAGAGAAAAAATAAACCAAGCCCAAAAGGTTTCGGTTTCATTAATTGAAAGTGCTATTTCATCATTAGTAAATCAAGCTTCAAACTATCTTAATGATGGATTTATTCCAAAACCCATGGGTAGTGACCATCCTAATATTGCGCCCTATGGAAGTGTTTTCTATTCTAAAGAAAAAAAGCCTTTTTTATTGGCTGTTGGAACCAATAAACAATTTAAAACTTTAGGTAATTTTTTAAATTTTACTGAAGAAGTTTTTGAAAATTTTTCTGATAATTTTAAAAGGGTAAAAAATAGAGAAATGTTAAACCAGTTAATTCAAAAAGAAGTATCACTTTTTTATTTTAAGGAATTAAAAAGTTCCTTTTTAAAATTAGAAATACCTTTTGGGCAAATAAAATCTATGAATGAAGTATTTGAAAATGAAGAAAACAATCAACTCATTGCTCAAGAAATATTTGAACAAGGAATACTAAAAAGTGTAAATACTGTTTCATTTAAAATTTCTAATTAATTATAGATTACAGATTTACAACCTGATTAGATTTTATTTTGAGTTAATTTAAAACAAACAACTTTTGTTTCTATGAAAGATAAAAAAGCCATTGTAAATTATTATGATAATGCAAAAATATCATACCAAGATGCATGGCATTTAGATAAGTGTATGGCCATGCATTTTGGAATATGGGATAAAGGGGTAAAAAATCTGCAAGAGGCATTAATTCATGAAAATCAAGTTTTAGCAGAAATTATTAATCCACAACCTAATGATTATGGTCTTGATGCAGGGTGCGGAGTTGGCGGAAGCTCAATTTTTTTAGCCCAACACTTTAATTGTAAGATGCACGGCATTACATTGAGTAATAACCAAAAAGAATCTGCAGAAAATTCAGCTAGAAAACTTGGTGTTGAAAACAATACAATATTTAGTGTTGATGACTTTCACGCAACTCAATTTAAAGATAACTCCTTCAATTTTGTTTGGATGCTAGAAAGCTTCTGCCATGCTTATGACTCAAAAAAAGTGTTAAATGAAATGTTTAGGGTTCTTAAACCAGGTGGAAAAATAATTATTGCTGATGTCTTTTTATCAAAACCATCTCACTCTAAAGAAAACCTAGATTTAATGACAAGTTGGCTAAATAGTTGGGCTGTTCAATTTGTAGAAAAAGGTGAGAAAATTCCTGAATTCATGAAAGAGTCAGGATTTGAAAATATTGATTCAAAAAATTTTACAAAAAGCGTTACAAAATCGATAAATAAACTAAACCTTTTTGGCAGAGGTGCTTTGGCTTTAGGAGGGATAAAACGTTTTTTTGGAAAATCGTATGGAAATGAGATTACAATACAAAATTCACGTGGGGCTGTACTTTCATACCAAACCTTAAAAAAAGGAATTTGGGATTATCTAATTTTTTCAGCAAATAAACCAAAACTGGTAGATAAATAATAAAATTTTGTTTTATGAAATTCACAAATGAAGAAATTGCAAATTATTACGACACTACCCAAAATCACTATGAAAAATGGTGGAATTTAAAAGACGGTTTAGCGCTGCATTATGGGGTTTGGGATAAAAGCACAAAAAACTTTACAGAAGCCCTATTAAATACAAATAAGGTGTTAATGGAATTATGTGAAATAACAGAAACAGACTATGTACTAGATGCTGGTTGTGGTGTGGGCGGGTCTTCTTTTTATATTCATCAAAATTCAGGGGCAAAAGTTGTAGGTATAACGTTAAGCGAAAGTCAGTTAAAATACGCCAATAATTTGGCTAAAGAAAAAAAAGTTGACGACAAAGTTTCTTTTGCCATTATGGATTATTGCAATACTTCCTTTGAATCTAATTCATTTGATGTGGTTTGGGCTTGTGAAAGTGTTTCTTCAGCAGTGGATAAAGTCGAGTTTATTAAAGAGGCATACAGAGTTTTAAAAAAAGGGGGAAGATTGATTTTAAGCGACTGTTTTATTACCTCAAATAAACCGAATGACCCAAATAAATGGATTTATAAATGGGGCCAAACTTGGGGTGTTTCAAACTTGGTTACTGTTAATTTCTTTGAAACTAATTTAAAACAAACAGGATTTTCATCTGTAACCTCTTTGGATTACACTGAAAAGGTTAGAAAAACTGCATTTAGAATGTATTTGGCTTCAATTTTAGGCTTTTTGCCCTCAGAACTTTATAATTTTTTTAACCCCAAGGTTTCAAGATTTGCAAAAACTCATTTCAAAAGTGGTTATTATCAATACAAAGCTTTGCAGGAAAAATTATGGGACTATAATATTGTTTTTGCTACAAAGTAAAAATTACTTTTTAGAATTTTTAAATACACTTGAAATAATCGAAAGGCTCTAAACATTCAACGCATTTATAATGTGCCTTACAGGCAGTAGAGCCAAACTGACTTACCATTTTTACATCTTTCGACTTACAATGTGGGCACCTAATATCTTTTGGACCAAATGGGTCTAATAAACTTTTATTTGGCGAACCCTTTTCGGGTGGTGCAATTCCGTAATCTTCTAATTTTTGCTTTGCCTCATCTGTAATCCAATCTGTTGTCCAAGCCGGAGATAATACAGATTTCACCTCAAATGATTCAATTTTATTTTCATGAAGAACCTCCTTAATTTGGTCTTCGATCAATCTCATGGCAGGGCAACCTGAATAAGTTGGCGTAACTGTAATAAATACTTTTTCACCTTCAACTTTAACTTCTCTTAAAATTCCTAATTCTTTGATGTTGATTACAGGAATTTCAGGATCAGGAATTTCTGATAAAATTTTTTCTATTTCAACTGCAGATAACATCAATCCCAATTGGCATCAGGGTAAGTTCTAACCAAATATTGCATTTCTGTTAACATGTAACCCAAGTTTTCAGTGTGAATTCCATTTCTTCCACCTGTCGACATAAATGTACCTTCGGGAATTTTAAGTTTAGCTTCAGCCAAAACTTCAGAAATTTTTGTTTGATAATTGGATTTTACTTCGTCTAAATTTGGGAGAATATTGGCTTTTTGAAGCGTTGAATAAGCTTCACTTACTTCAAACATCTCACCTGTATATTTCCAAATTTGCTCTACTGCTTCCTGAATTTTTTGATGACTTTCATCTGTTCCATCACCAAAAATTATTACCCATTTCGATGAATGTCTTAAATGATAAGCTACTTCTTTAATTGATTTTTCGGCAAAACCCTTTAAAAATTCGTCTTGACTATTTTTTAAGCCTTGTAAAAAGTAATAATGGAAAGTATCATAAAAAAACTGCCTTGCAATTGTATTGGCATAATTTCCATTTGGTTGTTCTACCAAAAGCAAGCTAGTAAATTCTCTTTCTCTTCTTCGGTAAGCCAAATCATCGGCGTTTTTACCTTCTCCACCAAGTTCTCCTGCATAATTTAGTAAACTTTGAGCTTGGCCTAGTAAATCTAATCCTACATTAGAAAGAGCAATATCTTCTTCTAATTCAGGACCATGTCCGCACCATTCGGTAATTCTATGGCTTAGCACCAATGCATCATCACCATGATTTAAAGCAAATATTTTTAAGGCTTCTTTTACATCCATGTTATAAATATTTTACCCCTTTAGGAATATTATAAAATGTTGGGTGTCGGTAAACTTTGTCGTTAGCTGGTTCAAAAAACTCTCCTTCATCATCTGGAGATGATGCAGAAATTGCATTTGCAGGAACTACCCAAATACTTGTTCCTTCGCTTCTTCTTGTGTAAACGTCTCTTGCATTTTCAATTGCAGATTGAGCATCTGCAGCATGAATACTACCAACGTGTTTGTGGCTTAAACCTGGTTTTGATTGAATAAATACCTCCCATAGAGGCCAATTTGTTTTTTCGTTTTGGCTCATAGCAATATATTTTGGTTAGGCTGCTTTTGATACTTGTTTTTTGGCTGCATAAGCTTTGGCTGCTTCTCTCACCCAACTTCCTTTATTATAGGCTTCTTGACGGGCACTTAAGCGCTCTTGGTTACATGGACCATTTCCTTTAATTACTTCAAAAAATTCATCCCAATTGATGGTTCCGAAATCATAATGGCCTTTTTCTTCATTCCATTTCAAATCTTTATCAGGAACTGTTAAACCAATAGCTTCAGCTTGTTGTACTGTTCTGTCTATAAAATCTTGTCTTAACTCATCGTTAGACTTTCTTTTTATTTTCCATTTCATAGAGAGAGCAGAGTTTGGCGAATTATCATCTGTTGGACCAAACATCATTAATGAAGGCCACCACCATCTGTTCAAGGCATCTTGAGCCATTTCTTTTTGTTCAGGGGTTCCATTGGCCAAATTGGCTACAATTTCGAATCCTTGACGTTGGTGAAAACTCTCTTCTTTACAAATTCTAACCATGGCTCTGGCATAAGGTCCATAAGAAGCTCTGGTTAGCATTACTTGGTTCATAATGGCTGCGCCATCTACCAACCAACCAACTGCACCTATATCGGCCCAAGTTAAAGTTGGATAATTAAATATTGATGAGTATTTGGCTTTGCCAGATAATAGTTCTTCTATTAAGTCTTGTCTATCAGCACCTAAAGTTTCTGCAGAACTGTATAAGTATAAACCATGACCTGCTTCATCTTGAATTTTTGCCAACAAGATCATTTTGCGTCTTAGGCTCGGGGCTCTTGTTAACCAGTTAGCTTCAGGTAACATTCCAACTACCTCTGAATGGGCATGTTGAGATATTTGTCTGATTAGTGTTTTTCTGTATTTCTCAGGCATCCAATCTTTGGGTTCAACTTTAATTTCTGCGTCTACCTTTTTTTGGAAGTTTTCTAGTAAAATATTTTCGTCCATAATTTTTTTGTGGGTTTACAAGTTTAACACTTTTAATAAATCAAATAAATGACAAATTTCACTGGTAAATTTCTTGTTTTTTTAATTACTAAATTCCAGATATATTTTTTTTAGAGTTTCTAAAAAGAATTGATTTTCTTCAGGTTTCCCAACAGTAACTCTTACACAATTTGGCAAAGCAAAAGTTTTTAAGTGTCTGATAAAAACTCCATTTTCTGCTAACGTTTTAGTTAATGATGCCGCTTTTTCTTCTGAACCTAAATCTATCATCACAAAATTACCTCCTGTTCGATAAAAATTTAAACCCATTTGGGTAAAAGTTTCATAAAACTTACCTATCCAAAAAGTATTATTGGCTACCGTTTTATTTACAAACGCATCATCTTTTATGGCGCCAATTCCAGCAGCTTGTGCCAAGTTTGATGGTGCAAATGTCATTTTCACTTTATTAAGAGCTTCAATAACTTCGGGTGAACCAACTGCATATCCAATTCTAATACCTGCCACGCCATATGCTTTTGAAAAAGTTCTTAGTGTTATAACATTGGGTTTAGAAAATTTAATGCTATTGGGATAATCTAAACCTAAACCTTCGGCATACTCAAAATAGGCTTCGTCAATAATCACCAAAATATCTTCAGGAATATCTTCTACAAACTGCCTCAACTCAAGTTTAGAAATTACTGCGCCTGTTGGGTTATTTGGATTTGCTATATAAATAGCTTTGGTTTTGTTCGAAATGTTTTTTTGAATTTGATCGAGGTTAAAAGCGTAATTTTTGGTAAGTGGAATTTTGGTAACATCAATATTGTGAGCCTCTGCCCAAATGTAAACCGCCACAAAACTTCCATCAGAAGTTAATAGCTCATCGCCATCAAAAAAGAAGGCTTGAAAAATATTGCTTAATATAGATTCAGATCCATTTTCTACTGCGATGTGTTCAACTTTTCTACCAACTTTTTCTGCAATTAGGTTTCTCAACTCAATAGCGTGAGGGTCTGGATATAGGTAAGTTTGCTCTAGGGCTTTTTCTATTTCTAGCTTTGCCATTGGAGAAGAACCATGGTTATTTTCATTGTTCCATAGCACAGCCATTTTTTCAAACCCAAACTCTGCCTTTAATTCTTCGGGAGATTTACCCGGCATGTAGGTCTTTAAATTGAGTATATAATCAGGTATTAAAATCATACTGAATAAACATATTTCAGGTACGAAAGTTTTTCAACCTTATAAAAATAAAAAACCCTATTAAGCAAAGCAAAATAGGGTTTTAAATTTAATACGAGTGTAAATTACATTTTGTCTAAAACAGACATAACGCTTCTAACAGCCTCTGCAGATTCGTTTAACAAGGCTTTTTCATCCTCATTTAAATCTAATTCAATTATTTTTTCGATTCCGTTTTTACCCAATATAACTGGTACACCTAAGTAAATATTATTTAAATCATACTCGCCTTTTAGCCAAGCACAAACTGGGAAAATTCTTTTTTGGTCTCTTACGATTGCTTCAACCATTTGAGCAGCAGCAGCACCAGGAGCATACCAAGCGGAAGTTCCTAATAATTTAACGATTTCACCACCACCTGCTTTAGTTCTATCAACAATAGCATTTAGTTTGTCATCAGAAATCATTTCAGAAACAGGAATACCACCAACAGTTGTATATCTTGGAAGTGGAACCATTGTATCACCATGCCCTCCCATTAAAACTGCTTGAATATCTTTAGGAGAAACATTTAACTCTTCGGCTAAAAATGCTCTATATCTTGCTGTATCTAAAATACCTGCCATTCCAAATACTTTACTTGAATCAACTTTTGCTGTTAAATAAGCAGCGTAAGTCATTACATCAAGTGGATTAGAAACAATAATGATAATTGCATCAGGTGAATTTTTGATAACATTTTCGGTTACTGATTTTACTATACCTGCATTGGTTGCGATAAGATCGTCTCTACTCATTCCTGGTCTTCTTGGAACACCAGAAGTAATCACAACTACTTCACTACCTGCGGTTCTTTCGTAATCATTGGTAACACCAATGGTTCTTGAATCATAAAGATTAATTGGCGCTGTTTCCCAAATATCAAGGGCTTTACCTTCTGCAACACCTTCTTTAATATCCAATAAAATAATTTCATTGGCTATTTCTCTTGTAGCTAAAACATTTGCACAAGTAGCACCAACATTTCCTGCTCCAACAACTGTAACTTTCATGTGAGATTTTTTAAATTTTTTATTAAGAATTTCGCTGCGAAAGTAGCAAATAAAAGGGGTGTTTTGTTTAGAAAAATCCTTAAATTTTAATGAATAATGTCATCCTTTATATCTTTATGATAATAAATTACACATCTGTTCAATTAAAAGCAACCTTTAAACCAAGTTTGCGTCAAACAAACTAAAGAAACAATGAAAAAAGGCAAAGCCAACCTCCAACATATTATTGAAGGATGCCAAAAAGGAGACAGGCAATGCCAAAAAGAGGTCTTTGAAATTTTTTACAGGAAGATGTTGGGAGTTTGCTTTCGCTATGCAATTGATGCAGATGAAGCAAAAGATATGGTGCAAGAAGCATTTATTTTGGCTTATCAAAAAATAAATGATTATGCCGGGAAAGGAAGCTTCGAAGGTTGGTTGAGAAGAATTGTTGTAAACAAATCGATTGATATTATAAGGCGAAAAAAAATGAACACCTTTAGTATTGATGCTTATGAAGGATACGATTTAGAACAAGAGGAAGAAGACGATGCATCTATTTACAGCGGCATAAAAAAGGAAATAATTTTTGAGGCAATTCAAAAGTTATCTCCAGCGTACAAAGCTGTTTTTAACCTTTATGTTATAGAAGGTTATTCGCACCAAGAAATTGCCGATGAACTTGAAATTTCTGTAGGAACATCAAAATCGAATCTTGCAAAAGCAAGAGGAAAATTAAAACATGAATTGAAAAAACATTTGAATTACCAAAATGTCTGAAAATAAATTAACCGATTTCGATAAGCTTATTAAAGATAGCGTTGAGGGCTTTGAAGCTCCTGCCGATGCTAGTGCTTGGGAAGCAATTGAATCAAAATTAAATACCCCAAATAATAAGGTAGGTAAATCTACTTTAAAATGGGTTTTGGGAATTACTTCAGCAGCTGCAATTGTTGCTTTATCAATTTTCTTACTTCAATCTAACAATGAAGTTCAAGAAACCAAACCAATTAAATTGGTTGAAAAAGTAAAATCTGCTTCTCAACCTAAAATTGAGCAAGAGTCAACAAAAAAAATTGTTAAACCTGAACCTCAAATTGAAAAAGCTACCAAAAAAGAAGTTAAACCAAAAATTACTCAACCTAAATTAAATACTCCAAAACAAGTTGAAGAAAAAGTAAATAGCACAATAGAAGTTTCTCAAAAAACAGAAACCAAAGTTGATGAGCGTAAAGAAGTTAAACCTTCAATAAACTCTATCGAAATAATTTCAAAAATGGAAGTTTGTGCCAATGAAGTTTTCACTTTGAAGCCTTCAGACTCAATGGCTGTTAAATCAATTTCTTGGGATTTTGGAGATGGTAAATCTGCAAAGAGGTTTTCTGCCAAACATAAGTTTGAAAATGCAGGAAACTACTTTATTACTTTAACTATGGTAGATGCAAACAACAAAATAAGTAAAGCTGAAAAGCAAGTTATTGTAAACCCAAAACCAATTGCTGATTTTGATTACGAAACAACCGATTTTCATTGTCATAATTCGTCAATTTGTTTTAATGCTAACGAACCTAATTTGAAATTTAGATGGAATTTTGGTGATAGTAAAATTTCTACAGAAGAAAACCCAAAACACACTTATTTTAGAAAAGGACATTACAATGTAAAACTAATGGCTGAAAATGAGTTTGGTTGTGCCGACTCTACGCAAAAGCAAGTTTATGTTATGAGAGCCTATAACTTACTAGCGCCTAATGCTTTTTCGCCTAATGGCGATGGTCAAAACGATACATGGATGCCAATAGCATTGTTGAATTCTGACAAGGTATTTGACCTTAAAATTGTTGATGCCAATGGTCTTGTAGTTTTTAACACAAATAACCCTTCTAATTCTTGGGATGGTTCAATAGCAAATGGGGCAAGAGCAAAATCTGGCGATATTTTCTTTTGGATTGCAGTTGTTAAAGACGAAACTGGAAACATGAATGAATATGGGGGGTCGATTGTAATATCAAACTAATAGTTAAATATTAAACCAAAAAAAATCCCAAGTTAAAAACAACTTGGGATTTTTTTTTTCAATAATTATCAAATACTAAATATCAATTTTAGCGTATTTGGCATTTTTTTCAATAAAATCTCTACGTGGTGGAACATCATCTCCCATCAACATTGAGAAGGTTCTATCTGCATCTGCGGCACTTTCAATAGAAACTTGTCTTAAGGTTCTAAATTCTGGGTTCATGGTAGTTGACCACAATTGCTCAGCATTCATTTCTCCTAAACCTTTGTAACGCTGAATACCTGGTGAAGTGGTGCCATTTCCTTTCAATTCTAAAGCAATTCTATCTCGGTCATCATCAGTCCAGGCATAAACTTCTTTATTTCCTTTCTTAACCAAATATAAAGGAGGAGTAGCAATGTAGATGTAACCCATTTCTATCATCTCTTTCATATGTCTAAAGAAGAAAGTTAAAATTAAGGTTACAATGTGGCTACCATCAACATCGGCATCACACATGATAATTACCTTATGGTACCTCAATTTTTCCATGTTAAGGGCTTTGCTATCTTCATCAGTACCAACCCTAACACCTAAAGCTGTATAGATATTTTTTATCTCTTCGTTTTCGAAGATTTTGTGTTGCATAGCTTTTTCAACATTCAAGATTTTACCTCTCAAAGGCATAATTGCTTGAAAATGTCTATCCCTTCCTTGCTTTGCAGTTCCGCCAGCTGAATCTCCCTCTACTAAGTAAATTTCACATTCTGCAGGATCTTTAGAAGAGCAATCTGCCAATTTACCTGGTAAACCACCTCCGGTAAGGGCTCCTTTACGCTGAACCATTTCACGAGCTTTTCGTGCTGCATGACGCGCTGTAGCAGCCAAAATAACTTTATTTACAATGGTTTTGGCATCCTTTGGATGTTCTTCAAGGTAGTTTTCTAGCATTTCGCTAACTGCCTGCGAAACTGGTGAAGTAACTTCTCTGTTACCTAGTTTAGTTTTGGTTTGACCTTCAAATTGAGGTTCTTGAACCTTAACGGAAATAACTGCAGTTAATCCTTCTCTAAAGTCATCACCTGCAATTTCGAACTTTAATTTAGAAAGCATTCCAGATTCATCAGCATACTTTTTTAAGGTACGAGTTAATCCCATTCTAAAACCGGAAAGGTGAGTTCCACCTTCGTGGGTATTAATATTATTTACATATGCGTGAATGTTTTCACTGTAAGAAGTATTGTAAAGCATGGCAACCTCAACAGGAATACCATCTTTTTCACCTTCAATATAAATAGCATCCTCAATTAGGGTTTCTCTAGATTCATCTAAAAAGAAAACAAACTCTTTTAAACCGCCTTCTGAGAAGAATTCATCTGAAATAAAGTTTCCTTCTTCGTCAGTTTTTCTTTTATCAGTGATGGTTAATTTAATGCCTTTATTTAAAAAGGCAAGCTCTCTTAATCTGTTAGAAAGTGTATCATAACTGTAAACTGTAGAATCAAAAATGGAAGCATCTGGTAAAAAGGTAACCTTAGTACCATTAATTTCTGTGGTGCCTATTTCTTTTACAGGATGTTGAGGAACACCAATGGCATATTCTTGCGAATAAACTTTGCCATTTCTGTGAACTTCTGCAATTAATTGGGTTGAAAGTGCATTAACACAAGAAACCCCAACACCATGCAAACCTCCAGAAACTTTGTATGTATCCTTATCAAATTTTCCACCTGCATGCAAAACAGTCATTACAACTTCAAGAGCAGATTTTTGCTCTTTTTCGTGCATTTCTACTGGAATACCTCTACCGTTATCTATTACAGTAATTGAGTTGTTTTCATTAATAAAAACATCAATTGTATCACAATAACCTGCTAAAGCCTCATCAATTGAGTTATCTACAACCTCGTAAACAAGATGATGTAAACCCTTTACCCCAACATCGCCAATGTACATGGCAGGACGTTTTCTAACAGCCTCTAAACCTTCTAATACTTGAATATTATTGGCCGAATAATCTTTTGATCTGTCTAATTTTTCTTCTTCACTCATACCTTACATTAAAAATTTTGGCTAAACAACAAATATAGCGATTGAAAATCGGCTTAAACCCTTATGAATACTAAGGATTGAGGGGTTTTATCAACAGGTAATTAACAGTTTACCTCGACCAGAAAGAATATGTAAACCCTAACATTCCTAAAAAGCCTTGCGTTGGGTAATAATTCCACCTTTCGTATTTTATAGAAGCTAAGTTTTGAAGGCTTATCCAGCCACTTAGTTTTTTGTTATATTTATATTCTGCTCCAATATTAATATCTATTAATCCTTTTAATTCTTTAGCATAAACTCCATAGCCAAGTGCCTCACCATCAAGCGAATTAAATGATTTTGCAAATTGGTTTGAGATGTAATAAATATCAGTTTTTAATACCAATTTATCTTGTAAATCGTAAATTGCTCCGAGGCTGGCTCTAAAACTTGGAGTATGCCAAGCTTTTGCTTCGTGCTTGGTTGAGTAAATAAAATAATCTCCCCTACCAAAAATATTGAGTTTGTCTCTTTGTTGATAACTAAATTCTGCAGTTAAAGTGGTTATCTCTGCTGTGTCGTAAACCACCACAAACCTATTTGGTATTATTTGAGAGTAATCATTGATAAAAAGCGGAAGATTTTCTACCAGTTTTTGAGAAGCTTTTAAATTAAATGATGAATTTGAACTAAACTGACCTCTAACTCCTCCGTAAACATCATACTTTGTATTTGTTACTGCAAGTAAAGGGTTATTTTGCATAAACGGATTAATTAATCGCAATTCATCATAATTATTTCTATCCAATCCACCATCTAAACCAACATAAGGAATCATAAAATCACCCACCAAATTGTATGTGGCATGAATAATTGGATAAGCTTTAAAAGTTGTTATAGAGTCTGCATTTACAAAAGTTCTTAGAGCTGCTTTTACTTGCCACTTTTCGCCTCCCATAGCAAAGGCAGGCTCAAAATTCACTAATGTGCTACTGTAAGTAGCTATGTTATCTTTATATTGGTTGTAGTCAACTCCTAAATCGATAAAGGCATGTTTATCTCCATAAAACCTATCAACTGCTGTTGCTAACTTTATATTGGTTTCATTTTCAGAAAAACTATTGGTTAGGTTATATGCTTTTAAATTAAAATCGAAATTAACCAAGTCTGAATCTTTAAAGTAAGATTTAAACTGAATTTCACCAGCTAATTTTTGAAAGTTTTGTTGAATGCGCGACTTGGCTAAGCTATCTGAAAATAAATCGGTTGGCAATGTATCATTCTTCGTATCGAATCCATAAAAGTGGTATCTATCGTGCTGATATGAGCCACTACCGGCTAAAATTTTATTGTAAAAAATTTGTTTCCCGTAAGCTTTAACGTTGGTATTTGAAAAACCGCTATAGCCAACATTTTTAATATTTCCGTTCGAGGAAAGATGTTTGGCATAAAAGCCTCCATTTTTTGTTCTAGACCTCAAGTTGTTTACATAAAGTTCGCCAAGGGCAGTATTGTAAAGTCCATATCCACCTTTAGCATAAGCTCTGTAAAGTTTTTCAAGAGGCTCTCCTTTCATTACAGCTGCTTTGATGGGCACAACATTAAATTCAGTAGGAATTTGTTTTTTGAGCAATTCATAACTCAAGTCTCCAACTTCGGGTTTTAAAGTATCTGAAATTCTTGGGTTATCGCTAATTTTAAAAGCTTCAGATATAACTGGCTCAAAATCTTTTACAATTAAAATATCTTTTGTTTTTATTGAGTCGCCTGTTCTTGTAAATGCAGGCGTTTGAGCCATAGAAATACTTGAAACTAAGCAAAAGATAACTGAAAGTAAAAGAAGTTTTGGGGAATTTAAATTATTCATGTTCTTCATGGCTTAGTTCTTTTCTGTTTGATTTCCAGGAATATTGTCTTCTACTTCTTCCTCTTCTTCAAAAAGGTCTATTAAATCATCATCTAAATTTCCCAAATCAATTTCGAGAGGTTCTTCCTCCACTTCTTCCTCCTCGGTTTCCATTTCTATTATTTTTTGGAGGTTTGTTTCTGCAATTTGAATAATCATAGGGTCTCCCTCGTAATTATCTACTATACTTTGAAGTGTTGCCTTAGCTTGAAAAGCATCGCCTTGAGCAAGAAAAATATCTGCTAATAAAATTAGCCCTTTGGCAATCCAATAATCATATGATGGCACTTGACTTACAATGCTATTTATGATTTGAGTGGAGGTTTTAAAGCTATCTAATTTGAAATAAATATCAGCCATATGACATTTCGACTCGGCACTATACTCAGATTCAGAAGTATCAGAAACTGCAGAGAAATAATTCAGGGCAGTTTCAAAATCACCTTTATTTTCTGCCACGTAGGCTTTTATAAAAGAGGCCTCTACGAAAAGGTCCTTTTCTAATTTTTGCTCAGCCAAAACCTTGTCGGCATATTCGGTTGCGCTCTCTAAACTATTAAGGTAATAAAAGCATCTCATTTGCCCTAAAATAGCGTCTAGCTTAACAGAAGGAAAAGTGGCTACTTTTTCTAAATCGATAAAATAAGGTAATGCTTCGTTAAATTTTTCTTGGTTAAAAGCAATTTTACTTGCATTTATTAAAGTACTCTCGGTAAACTTATTGTTTCCGTTTTCAATAACGTATTTGTAATCGGCATAAGCTTCGTCAATTTTATTTGCCTTATACAAACATTCTGCTCTGTAAAAATGAGCATTCAAAGCAAAGTTGGCTGGATTAAATTGCTCTAAATATGCTGTAAAGTCTGCAGTTGCAGCTGCGCAATCTTCATTCAAATATTTTAAAACTGCTGCATCATAAGTGGTAGAATCTAATGAGGCTTTGGTAATATTTACGAAGGCTAAATTATTTACAAAATCTGCATAAGCAGCAACATCACCTTTTTCTACATAAATGTTTTTTATGTAAACAAGGGCCTCTTTAGAGTCTTCATAATTTGGATAATCATTAACTACTCGTTTAAAAATATCCAAAGCTTTTTGATTCTCATTTGTATTGTAATACAATAGTCCAAGGCTAGTAAGCGATTGTTTTACATAGGTAGAATTTGGATGATCATCAACAACTTTAAAGAAATAGTTTATACTCTTGTTGGTTTCATTGGCTAGCATAAAGCTTCTACCCAATTGAAATTTTGCTACATCTAAGTATTTTGAATTTGGAAACTCAGATATTAGTTTTTCAAGTGTTTCAACTTTTTCGGCAGATTTTTTAATTACACCTTGTGCCAATGCTGTTTGAAGCATTCCGTAATCGTTATCTAACCCTCTGTAATTTGTTGATTGCTGGTAAAAATCAATAGCTTTAAAGTATTCTTTTTGAATAAAGTAACAGTCTCCAATTCTCACATAGCTATCTGCTAATCTAATTGAATCTGTAACATTTTGGTTACCTACATATTTTCTAAACCATTTAGCTGCATTATCAAAATCTTCGAGTTTGTAATAGGCGTACCCCAAACTGTAATGAGCCATTTTAAATTCATTTTGCAGAATCGCTAGAGGCTGATAAATGTAGTTCTCATACAACTTCGTGCTTTCATCATAGTTTTTCAACCTATACTGAGCCTCTGCTTTCCAATATTGGGCAAGTGTGTTTTTATTCTTGTCTATTGGGTATTTTTCTGATCTTTCTAAATAAGCAATTGCTGTCTCAAGGTTTCTATTTTGAAAATCTTCAATTCCTTTATTATAGGCAATGGTTTGATAAGCTTGTTGAAGTTTAATATCAAGTTTTGAAATTTTTTCGATAGAAGCTAAGGCATCATCATAACTTTTAGATGTTAAATACAAATTGGTTAAATAATTATAAGCTTCGTCTAGCCTTGGTGAATTCGGATATTCTTCGATGAATCTGTTAAATGCTTTAATGGCTTTGTTGTAAGGGTCGAATTGTAATTCGTAAGAAAGCTTCGCATAATTAAATAACGCGTCTTGGGTTAGCCTTTCATCGTAACCCATTTTATAAGTTTCTAAAAAGGCATTTCTTGCGGAAGCTTTTTCATTTGATTTTAAATAGCAATCTGCTAATTGATATAGTGATGTTTGGCCTAACTCATCTTCGTAACCACTTAATTTCGCAAATGATTGGATAGCTTTTTCATAATCTCCAACTTGGTAATAACAATAAGCTAACTGGTAGCGATCTTGGGCTGAATTGTTTCTAGTTTTTTCTTGAAAATATTCAAGAAAAGGAATAGCTTCAGCATATTGTTGCTTTCCATAATAAGATTCACCAATTAGCCTAGAAATTTCTTCTGCTCTTTTAGTGTTGTTATTTTCTAAAAGCGGTGGTGCATATTCGATTAACTCGTCAAACTTTTTTTGCTTGTATAAAAGTTGCGAAATGTAAAAAGGTACAACAGGACCAAACTGTTCATGGCCTTCAAGCTTTTGAAAAGCTTCTAAGGCTGTTTGATTTTGTTCATCTTGATAAGCTATGTGAGCAAAGTAATATTGAGCAGGAGCAGCATAGGCATTATCAACATCTTTTATGCTAAAAAACTTTTGACTAGCTTCTTCAAAACTTTCGATTTCGAACAAAGCATACCCATATTTAAAGGTATAATCATGATTTTCGGTTTGGCTTAACTTATAAGGATCAACCTGTTTAAACCAATGAATAGCATTATCCCACTTGCGTTTTCGGTAATTAAAAATCCCTAATTGGTAGTAAGCATCTTCAACTCTGGGGCTTTCCGGGTGCTTTTCAATAAAATCTCTTAGTAAAAAATCGGCATCGCGATTAAATAAATACACCCCACAAATAGCCAAATAATACTCGGCGTTTACACTTGCTTCATTTGTAGGATCGTTTATTTTTTCTACTAAATCGGCAAAAACTTTTTGAGCAGCGCCGTACTTTTCCTTATCAAAAAGCTCTAATCCTCTTCTAAAATTGTTGTATTCGGTTTCGTAATATTGTTGTTTTTGAGCTTTAGCATTTACAAGCAATGCAAGCAAAAAAACAATAGATAACTTTATATTTTTAATCATACAATTGGGCCCAATTAGTAATATGTAAAAGTATTGCCAGCACTACCCTACTTTAATTGCATAAATCATTAGTTTTCAACCTAAATCTGTTGAAACACAAATACCAAACTCTTTATTTTAAAGGGTTACACATTAAGATAATATTACTTTTGAAAAAACATTTTTTTGGATGGAGCCTATTGTAAGTCTGGCAGGAGCCAATATTTCTATTTTACATAACCTAGTTTTAAAAGACGTAAACCTTACTATCAACAAAGGAGAGTTTGTTTACCTAATTGGAAAAACAGGCAGTGGCAAGAGCTCTTTGCTAAAAACTTTATACGGAGAACTTCCCTTAAAAGAAGGAAGCGGTGAAGTTGCAACTTTTGGTTTACCTAAATTAAAAAGAAAAAAAATACCTTTTTTAAGAAGAAAATTGGGTATTGTATTTCAAGATTTTCAATTGTTAGGAGACAGAACCATCAATGAAAATTTGATTTTTGTGATGAAAGCCACAGGCTGGAAGGATAAAAATGAAATTAAAGCTCGTGCCGAAGAAGTTTTAAATAGAGTTGGTTTAGCCACAAAAGGATTTAAATATCCGCATGAATTATCTGGAGGAGAACAACAAAGGGTTGCAATTGCAAGAGCATTGGTTAACGATCCTGATTTAATTTTAGCAGACGAGCCCACGGGGAATTTAGACCCTGAAACCTCTGATAAAATTATTGAGTTGTTGATAGAAATTAGCAACAATGGAAGGGCAATTTTAATGGCAACACACGATTATAAAATCATGGAAAAGTTTCCTGCTAGAACCATAAAATGTGAAGAAGGCAAATTGTTAGAGGAAAAAACAACTGCAATTTAAGCGAGTGCTATCTGTATTAATTCCAATTTATAACTTTAATGTTACCAATTTGGTGCAAGACCTGCACCAGCAATGTACAGATTTGGCAATTCCTTTCGAAATAAGATGCTATGATGATGGTTCTACTGCTCAATTTTTAGAACAAAATAAATCTATTGAAAAGTTAGAAAACGTTGTTCTTATAGAATTGAAAAAAAACTTAGGCAGAGCAGCAATACGTAATTTATTAAGCAAAGAAGCTACTTTCGACCATCAAATTTTTATGGATTGCGATTCAGCAACCAAAAGCGATAATTACATTAAAACCTTTTGGGACAATAGAAATATTGCCCCTGTAATTTTTGGTGGAAGAATATACAAGGAGAATAAGCCTGCCGAAAGAAAGAAAAATTTACGTTGGATTTATGGCACAAAAAGAGAAGTTTTTGATGCTGAAACTCGCATGCAAAAGCCTTACAAATATTTCATGACCAATAATTTTTGGGTGGAAAGAAAAGTTGTTGAGCAAGTTCCTTTTCATGAAAACTTGATAGGTTATGGTCACGAAGACACAGTTTTTGCTCAAGATTTAAAAGCGAAAAATATTACTGTAAAACACATCAACAACCCATTATTCCATATTGGCCTTGAAGATGCTGAAGAGTTTTTGCAAAAAACTACCAATGGTGTAAAAAATTTGGCCCAGCTTATTAAATCAAATCAAATAGATTCTGACAATAGACTTTTTTCTACTTATCAAAAGCTAAAAAAAATAGGCTTATCTAGTTTAGTACTTGGTGCACTAAATATTATTTATCCGAATTTGGAAAGAAACTTAATGGGTTCGAACCCATCTTTGCACTTTTTCGATTTGTATAAATTAAGGTTGTTGCTGCAAAACATGAAGGGTGTATAAATTATTAAAAAACATATTGTTTGCCCTTTTGCCCAAAAAGGTAATTTACGCTAACGAAGCTTTTTTTAGAAAAGTTATTTATTCAATTAAATATAAAGGCAATAATCATTTATGCCCAGTATGCGAAAAAAAAATATCAACTTTTGTAAAGGCAGAAACAGGTTTATTATGCCCGAATTGTGGTTCTTTACCTAGAACAAGGTTATTAAAATTAAAACTTAATGAGTTAAATTTAACTACACAAAAAGTTTTGCATTTTTCTCCTCACAGAGAATTGCAAAAAGGCTTAACCCAAAGATTAAATTCTCACTATTATGCCTCTGACTATTTAGGTAGCCTTACCCCCTACCATTTCGATATTCAAAATATGAGTATCGAAAATGATTTTTTTGACATTATTATTTGTTACCATGTTTTAGAACATGTTCCTGATGATAAAAAGTCGATGGAAGAGCTTTACAGAATAATGAAACCTAATGGTATGGGGTTATTTCAAGTTCCTTTTAAAAATGGGCCAACTGTAGAAGACCCAAATGAAAAAGATCCAAAAATTAGGTTAGAAAAATTTGGACAAGAGGATCATTTAAGATGGTATAATTTAGAGGACTTTTGTGGCAGATTAAAAAATGTAGGGTTTAAGGTAAACCCTATAAAAATAAAAACGCTTGAACTAAAATTTGATTTTTTTGGTTTAAACGAAGAAGAAACAATAATTGAGGTAAGAAAATAAAAAAATGAAGCAAGGGCTTTTAATCGATATGGACGGTGTTATTTATGGAGGAGATAAATTAATACCAGGAGCAGATGTATTTATCAATAACCTCATAAAAAGTGATATTCCCTTTACTTTTATGACTAACAATAGCCAAAGAACTCCTCGTGAAGTTTTGAATAAACTTAAACGAATGGGTATAAAGGTTACTGAAAATCACGTTTATACAAGTGCACGAGCAACAGGTCAATTTATTGCATCGCAAAAACCAGCAGCTTCTGTTTATGTACTTGGAGAAGGTGGCCTAATTCAAAGTTTATTAGATAACGACTTGGTTATGGTAGACAGCGATCCTGACTTTGTGGTTTTAGGTGAAGGAAGAAACTTTACGCTAGAAATGGTTCAGCGTGCTGTAGATATGATTTTGGAAGGAGCAAAACTTATAATTACAAATAGAGACCCTTCTCCAAAAAAGAAAGGATGGAATAATTTAGGTATTGCAGCAACCTCTGCCATGATTGAAGAAGCAACAGGCTTAGAAGGTTTTGTGGTAGGTAAACCTAGCCCTGTTATGATGCGTTCGGCAAGAAAGTTTATAGGCCTTGAAACTGCAGGTACAACGGTTATTGGAGATACCATGGAGACCGATATTCATGGAGGAGTTGTTATGGGCTACAAAACAATTTTAACCTTAAGTGGAGTTTTCGACAAAGAAAATTTGAACAAATATGCCTTTCAGCCCGACCTAATTATAAATAGTGCTGCAGATTTAAAATTTCCTTTGCCTTGGTGGTAAAATTGTTGGCAGAATTTTAAAACCTGATATTTACTTCAATTAGAAAATAGGTTAGAATAGATTTTAACTAACTTGATTTTTTCATTTGCCCAATTATGAGCTTCTCGGGCTTTTTGGCAATTTACTTCTAGCTTTTTGTATAATTCTTTATTGTTCAAAAGTTCATTTAACCCATTGGCAATTTCATTTGGGTCAACCCTGTTTACAATTTTTGCAACTTCAAACTCTTCGTTGAATTTTAAATACTCAGGATATCCAACAGCTAGCTGAGGAATTCCTGCTAGGTAGTAATCAAAAAATCTATTGCAAAGTGAATGCCTATTTGACAAGCCTTCGTCTGTAAATAAGGTTAAACCTATGGTTGCTGTAGGTGTAATTTTCCTTAAATCTTTAGGAGAAACAAAGCCTTTAAATTCAACTTTATTTTCGACTCCATACTTTTTAGCCAATACCTGTAGAATATCAAAAACATCTCCTTTGCCACAAATTAAAAGCTTTGCATTTATATTTTGCATGGCTTCTATGGTTTGCTCTAAACCTCTGCCATAATTTACTGCTCCTTGGTATAAAATTATTGGTTCTGATGGAACAACTCTTTCGTTTTTGTTTACCTCTCCTACATTTCTAATTATTTCAAAATTTATAGGGTATTCATCTTCAAACAGCTTTTTGTAGCCGTTAGAAATTGTGTATGCGGCATCAACTTTAGGAACAAAATATCTTTCAATGGCTTTCCATGCTTTTTTAATTTTTGGCCTTGAAACCACTTCTTCTAACTCACTAAAATATTCGTGGGCATCGTAAACCAACTTTTTGCCTTTTAATTTCGAAGCCCACAAGTTTGGTAAAGCAGTATCTAAATCGATGGCCCCAAAAACATCGGTTTTTGAAAAAAGTAAATAAACAAAAAGTCTAAGGTTGTATTCTATGTAAAATGCTTTGCCTTTGTCGAACCAACAAAATAACCTAGTTTGCTTGTATTTTTTTTGCTTTAATGCCTTAGATATTTTTCTTTTTCTACCTACCAATTCAATTTCAAAACCTGCTTCTGCCAAAGCAGAACAAATTCGACCCATGCGCTGATCATAGCTTAAATCTGTGGTTACGGTAAAAATAATTTTCATTAAAGCTGATTGTAATTTTCAGGAGTTAATTGAATTATTTCTCCGTTTTTCAAAAGTTTTGGTTGATCAAAAGGTGGAAAATAAGTGGCTCTAAAATACCGACGTTTCTTTTCACTTGGCCAATTATCATCAATAACTTTTAAGGTTTCAATTTCTTTTCTAAAATGCAGAGAGCAACCTCTAGAATTTTCAAGCTTTTCTTGCGGAACTAAATCGTAATTCCCATTAAAAATATCTGAAATGCTACTTTTAAACAACTCAATACTTTTCTTGTAAGTAATCTCATACAAATCTTTTACAAAAATTTCATTTGGAATTTCAAACCTATCTTCTACTATTATCGGTCCAGCATCGGTTCCCCTTATCAATTTATGAATTGTAGTACCAAAAACTTTAGCTCCATCAACAATAGCAAACGAAAACTGGTTACACCCTCTATACTCCGGCAATGGAGCCATATGTAAATTAATGGCTAACTCTTCGGCTTTAGCGATATGGTTTTCTTTTAATATTTGATGGTACTGAACAGAAATAATAAAATCAGCGGTTTCTAAATTTTCTAGGGATTTTAAGTCTTGGAAAACAGGAATTGAGTTTTCACGAGCAATATCCTGAACAGATTTATTTGAGCCCCCTAAACTTCTATTATTGGTAAATACAGCTTTTATTTCTAATTCTTCATTAGAAAAAGCATCAATTAGAAACTGAAGACAAGCTGCCCCAATTTCTTTTGTACCAAAATAATAAACTGACTTTTTCATTTATTCTACAAAAAAAGCAATAACATCGTTATCGGGTAAACTTTATCATGTTTTTTAGCAAGCTGTTTATTTAGATTTGTTTTTCAATTTTTTAAAATGAAAATATTAGTAACTGGCGGATTAGGATATATTGGCTCCCACACTGTTGTTGAGCTTATTAACGCAGGATTTACACCAATAGTAATCGATAACTTATCTGAGTCTGAAATCGAAGTAAAAGAACGAATTGAAAAAATAGTTGGTAAACCAATAATTTTTGAGCAAGTTGAAATGTGCAACAAAAATGAAATGATACAACTTTTCGAAAAATATCCTGATATTAAAGGTGTAATTCATTTTGCTGCCTATTTAATTGTTAACGAATCTGTTACAAACCCACTAAAATATTACCATAACAATATTATTTCTACCTTAAACTTACTTGAGGTTATGCTTCAATTTAAGATTAAACCATTGGTATTTTCATCTTCTTGCACAGTTTATGGCAATCCTGAAGATTTACCTGTTAACGAGCATGCACCTATTCAACCTGCTGTGTCGCCTTATGGAAATACAAAAAAAATGTGCGAAGACATTTTAAAAGACACTGCACTTGCAAATGATATTGAAGTTATTTCGTTGAGATACTTTAACCCAATTGGTGCTCATGAGTCATCTATAATTGGAGAGTTTCAAGATGGACCACCACATCACTTAGTGCCGTACATTACCGAAACTGCAAGAGGTTTGAGAAATGAGTTGAGAATTTTTGGCGGAGATTGGAATACAAAGGATGGTACGTGTGTTAGAGACTATATTCATGTTGTAGATGTGGCAAAGGCTCACATTAGCGCAGTAGACAGAATGATAAATAATAAAATTTCAGAAAAGTTTGAAGTTTACAACCTTGGAATGGGGGTTGGTGTTTCTGTTTTAGAAATGGTTAATGCCTTTGAAGAAGCTACTGGAATAAAAATAAAATATAATATTACTGCCCGAAGAGAGGGAGATGTTGAGGCAGTTTATGCTGATACAACCAAAGCCAACCAAATATTAAACTGGAAAACAGAAAAAACTTTAACCGATGCCATGCGAGATGCTTGGAATTGGGAAAAAGAATTGATGAATAATTCAAATTTAATTTAATGAGTAATATTTTAATTACAGGTGGCGCGGGGTTTATTCCTAGTTCGTTGGCAGATGTATTATCAAAAAACAAAAACTACAATATCGTTTTTGTTGATAATTTTTTAACTGGAAACAAGCGTAAAATTACCAAAGCTCCAAATGTTAAATTTATTAAGTGTGATGTAAATAACTATAAAGACATATCGCCAATTATGACCTCCTACAGGTTCGATTATGTTTTTCATTATGCTGCAGTGGTGGGTGTTAAAAGAACTTTAGCAAACCCTGTAATGGTTTTAGATGATATTCAAGGAATAAAAAACATTCTCGATTTATAAAAAAATACAGGAGTAAAAAGAGTTTTTTACTCATCTTCTTCTGAGGTTTACGGCGAGCCTGTTGAATTACCTCAAAATGAGCATACAACACCTCTTAATTCTAGATTACCCTATGCTATAGTTAAAAATGTTGGAGAGGCCTTTTGTAAGAGTTACCATGTTGAGTTTAATTTAGATTACACAATATTTAGATTTTTCAATACCTATGGACCCAAACAAAGCACCGATTTTGTTATTTCCAAATTTTTAAGAGCGGCATTATCCAACCATGATATAACTATTTATGGAGACGGAAACCAAACAAGAACTTTCTGTTTTATTGATGACAATATTGAAGCCTGTATAAAAATATTTGAGCAAAATCTATTTGTGAATGATGTTATTAATGTTGGAAACGATATTTTGTTTACCATAAAAGATTTGGCAGAGCTTATTATAAAATTAACCAACTCAAAATCGAAAATTGTTTTCTTACCTCCTTTAAAAGAAGGAGATATGACAAGAAGGCAACCAGATATTACCAAAATGAAATCGGTATTAGAAAGAGATTTATTGCCTTTGTAAGATGGGTTAAAAAAATTAATTGAATCGGGAGTTTTTGGCTAATCGTTGTGGTAGGGCTCATTGTTGATTATAGTAAAAGCCCTGTAAAGCTGTTCTAAGAAAATTAATCTTATCAATTGATGTGAAAATGTCATAGGAGAAAGAGAAATCAATTGATTGGCTCTTTCTTTTATTGAGTCATCAAACCCATAAGCTCCTCCAACCAAAAAAATAAGTTTTTTTGAAACACCAACAGATAATTGATTTTGCAACAATTTGGCAAATTTTCTCGAATTACATGAAATTCCGTTTTCATCTAAAAGCCATAAAATATCGGTTGGTTGCAGCTTTTGCAATATTTTTTCTGCTTCTTCCTTTTTTATTTGAAAAGGGTCTTTGCTTTTTACTTTTAAATAAAAAACCTTCGACTCGAAAGGAATATATTTCGAAATACGCTTAGTAAACTCTTTTTCACCTTCATCAACAAAAGAAAAAAAAGATTTTCCTATGGTCCACAATTCTATTTTCATGGCTTCAAAATTGCACAATAAGTTAAAACTTAAATTTGCAAATCGATAATTTATAATATGAAAAAGTTAATCCTTGTTTTCGCGCTCGCATTGCCACTTTTCGGAACCGCCCAAATTTCAAATGCATTTAGAGCTGGAAATTATCTCGAGTCTTCAAGATACCTTGGTAACATAGTTAGGTTAAATTGGATGGGAGAAGAATCTCAAACGTCAAGCTTAGAAGTTACCAATAAACTAAAAGAGCTTTTTGAGATTTGCGAAGTAGAAAATTTTAGAGTAATTCATAATGGTGAGTCTGATTCGGGATTGCAATATGCCATGGGCGAGCTTTATTGCGAAGAAGGTGAATATGCCATTACATATTATTATACCACCAAAAATGCCACCGAAATAATAGAAGAATTAATAATCGAGAAAAAATGATGCTGACCAAAGAAGCAGAGGAATTAATTGATATAGCTATTACAGAAGATTTAGGCGATGGCGACCATACCTCGCTAAGTTGTATTCCAAATGATGCCAAAGGACAAGCAAAATTATTGGTAAAAGAAAAAGGAATATTAGCGGGCGTTGAAATTGCAAAATTGGTTTTTGCTAAAATAGACCCAACGATAAAATTCTCTCAATTCTTAAATAATGGAGACTCAATAAATATTGGTGATATTGCCTTTAGTGTTGAGGGAAATGCCCAAAATATTTTAAGAGCTGAGCGATTAGCCTTAAATTTTATGCAACGCATGAGTGGCATTGCAACTCAAACAAATGTTTATGCATCGATAATTGCCCACACAAATGCAAAGGTTTTAGACACAAGAAAAACAACACCGGGTTTGCGTTACTTCGAAAAACTTGCAGTAAAAATTGGAGGTGGAGAAAATCATAGAATTGGTTTGTATGATTTAATTATGATAAAGGATAATCATATCGATTTTGCCGGCGGAATAACAGAAGCATTGTACAAAACTTACCAATATTTAAAAGAAACTAACCGCAGTTTAAAAGTTGAAATTGAGGCTCGAAACCTTGAGGAAGTAAAAGAAATAATGGGTACAGGTTTAGGAAACAGAATAATGCTAGACAACTTCACCATAGAAGATACTTTAAAAGCAGTTGCATTAATTGATGGGAAATATGAAACTGAATCTTCAGGTGGAATAACATTAAAAACCATAAAGTCTTATGCTGAATGTGGCGTTGATTTTATTTCGGTTGGAGCTTTAACCCACCAAATAAAAAGTTTAGATTTAAGTTTAAAAGCTACATTTTAATGCGAATTATTTCTTTTTCATTACTGAAAAAATTAATTCAATTTGGAAATAGAATCGTATTACCAGGCTTCGAAGGACTTTCAATATATAAAGTAGGTCGTTTTTTTGGCAGAGCCATGATTGATGGCGCTTTACCATCTAGAGCTTCGGCCATGGCTTTTAGTTTTTTCTTGGCATTATTCCCTGCAATAATTTTTATTTTCTCTCTTATTCCCTTTTTACCCATAGAAAATATTGATGTTTTAATTCTCGATCAACTAAACTCATTATTACCTACAAGCGCCTACGAATTATCTAAAGAGACTATAATTGATTTAGCCAAGAATCAACGAGGAAGTTTATTATCCTTCGGTTTTTTTATGATGGTAATATTTTCTAGCAATGGTATAAACACCATGTTAGAAATGTTTAACCAATCGGTTTTAACCAAAGAAAAAAGGAACTTTTTTCAGCAATGGGGCATTGCAATTTCATTGATGTTTATTTTATTATTCCTACTAATCATATCTTCTGTTTTAATAATATTTTCTCAATTAATTATTGATTTTATTACGGATAAAAATTGGATTTCAGGTACCTTAACACTTTGGTTTCTCGATATAGGAAGATGGATAATAACCCTTGCTTTCTTCTATTTTTCTATCTCCTTCATTTATTTTCTTGGGCCAATTGGCGTTACAAAATGGAAGTTTCTTTCTGTTGGCTCTACAGTTTCATCTTTACTTGTAATTATCTTTTCATTAGGA
>JABAYK010000056.1 GCA_018609045.1 Flavobacteriales bacterium | reverse complement strand
ATGTAATATTTACTGTTTTGAGAGACCCTCCTGGTGACGCCTCTTATTCTTTCCTAGCCAAAGATTCAACCTATTGTAATGCAGTATCAGTTGAAGGAAGTGTTTCTGCTGGTTTAGATTTAAGTTTTGAAATTGGAGGGGGAGTTAACGCTACAGCAGGTTGGATTGCAGAAGTTAATTTTGATGTTGAGGTTACTGCAGGTTTTGGATTAACCCTAGAAGGTGAATTTAGATATTCTGAAGCTGATGAATGGTGCTTTACATTAGATGAGGAAATTGCTACCGATGATGATGAATTGTATGTAGGTGAAAATATGGACCTATTCATGGGAGGTGCATTAAATTACACCTTTGCTAAAATAGATTTCCTTAATTATGATATGGATAACTGTAAAGTTGATTTAACCACAGGTGTAGGAAGAAATCCAGAGGGAATTGCAACTTTATTTAATTATACTCAGCTTCATATTGAAGGAGATTTAATTCCAAACCTTGAGTTCCTTAGGGATGTTCCTGGAACTCCTGCCGATACAGTTGCCTTTTGGCAAAAACATATTGATGGATGGAATGCTACCTTAGAGGATAATAGAGGCTTAAAAATTGCTGCTCAATCTGATAAAACCATAAACTCAGCTCAATACGAAAAATATGACATTAATTATGGAGGGGTAGATTTAGGCAACAGTGATAATTTAGATAAAATTGCAGGAAGCGGAGCGAAATATTCAAATGTTTCATTCTCATATGGAACAAATTATGATAATACACAATCTTATTCATATGACAACGAACAATCTTACGGAGGTACCTTTACAATAGGTGGAAGTGCTGAAAAGGGAGTTGAATTAGATGTTGCAGGTATTGTACAACTTGAATTTGGTATGAGTGTTTGGGCATCTACTTCAATTGGTAGAGATAATACAACAACAAAAGGCGTTTCAAGAACAATAGGTTATCACTTAGGAGATAATGACCCAGGAGATTATTTTTCTGTAAATATTAAGCGAGACCTTACATACAAAACCCCAGTTTTTGAAACTGTGGCAGGTGAAAGTATGTGTCCTCACGAGGATAATACTGTAGCTAGAGAAAAGGTTCAATTAACTGCAGAACAAAATACGATTGTTAATATTCCTTCTGATGAGCCAGCAGTATACAAATTGGCATTAACTAACTTAAGTGAGGCGGAAGACGGCCAAAGATATGGGTTAGCATTTTGGGATGGCTATCAAGATGGTGCTACTGTATTAATTAATGGACAACCACTCGCTGGTGACAATGGCTACATGGTTTACAATGTTCCAGGTGAATTGGCAAACAATACTGTTCCTTTAACCATAGAGGTTCATAGAGCGCCCAAAACTTATCAGCATACAAATATTGTAATGGCTGCATTTTCAGATTGCGAATGGGGATTAATGTCTTCAGGAGGAAGTATCGATGCTATTTCAACAACATCTTTAAATGCTTATTGGCAAAAACCATGTTCTGAGGTTAGCATGCTTAATCCGAATACAAATTCAAGTTTTGTAGTAGATCAGTCTTCAAACGATCAATTAACAGTTTCATTTACAGATTATGATACTGCTGCAACAAGTCCAGTTCAAAAATTTGTATTGCAATTTGCACCAGAAAATGGAGCATGGGCAAAAGCAGATGAAGTTAATTTTTCAGATTTACTTTATACAGGTCAGTTTGGTGAAACTCCTGAATTTGCATCTTTAACATGGAATGTTCCAACAACAATGATTGATGGTAAGTACAAGGTTCGTGTAAAAGCAGAATGCCCAAGTACCGAAAGTGTTACAGATCCAGTTGAAGGTGTTGTTTCTAGAGATGCCCCAACAGTATTTGGCAAGCCTGAGCCCGAAGACGGAGTTTTAGATGCTGGTGATAATATTGCAATAAACTTTAACGAAAATATCGATTGTTCAAAATTGAATGTTGAGTCAATTGCTTTAAAAGGTGTACTTTCTGGATTCGATTACAACTCAGTAAACCATGGAATTGCCTTTACAGGTGGTTCATATGGAAGTATTCCTCAACTACCTTCTCACAATTATGGTTCTTCAAAAGACTTTACAATCGAGCTTTGGGTAAAAACTACAGCACAAGCAGGAGACCCAATCATTGTTGCTGATAAAGATTGGAGTAACGGTAGAAACAAAGGATGGGCAATTTCTTGCTACCAAAATACTAGATGGAGATTTAATATTGGAGATGGTGCTGATATGGTTAATGTTACCGGCGGAGTTATTGGTGACAACCAATGGCATCATATTGCAGTAGGTGTTGATAGGGACTATGGCCCAATTTTATACCAAGATGGTTTAATTGTTGGCGTTGATACATCAGGTGCTATCTTAACAATTGATAATATAGATAACACCTTGCCTGTTACAATTGCACAAGATGGTACAGGTAATTATAACTACTCGTTCTCTGGTACAATAGATGAGTTAAGAATTTGGGATATTTTCAAGTTCCAATTAAATATTCTTCAAGGTAGATTTAGATCATATGGTTTTGATGAACCAAATTTAAATGGTATTTACAGGTTTGATAATGAAGGTTCTGCAACTACTTTCTTTGATAGGTCTAGACATGCCAACTTTGGAACTTTTAACCAAATTAACAATGGAGCATTACCAACCTTTGATAACAACAACAAAGCTCCAATTAGCATGGAGAATGTTGAATCTTTGGTAAATATTACTTGGACTTGTGCAGGTAATAGAATTGTGATAGAACCTATTACTCCTATTAAATATTTGGAAAACTCATTCTTTACTGCAACTGTGTTTGATGCTAAAGACCTTTATGGTAATGCAATGATTCAGCCTTATAGTTGGAAGTTCTATGTAGATCAGAATTACATTAACTGGGAAAATAGAAACGTAACATATAGTGTAAAAGAAGGTGACAACCTTGAGTTTGTAGAAAATCTTGTAAATGGAGGTCCAAATCTTGAACCTTATACATTAACCGATATTCCAACTTGGATGGAGGTTAATCCTACATCTGGAACTGTTGCTTCAGCTTACAAAGAACCAATAACATTTAAAGTTGATTCTTTTGTAAACCCAGGAGTTTATAACCAGCAAATAGTAGCAAATACCGATAATGGTTTTGAGAAAATTGATGTTACTGTTAACGTTCTTTGTCCTGATCCAGATTGGTATGTAGATCCTACAAGTTATCAATATTCTATGTCAGTTACAACTCAGTTAATTGTTGAAGGTGATACTTCAAAAGATGTAAATGATAAAATTGCTGCTTTTGTTGGGGATGAAGTTAGAGGTGTAGCTTCTGTTCAGAAAATTTCTAACTATAAATATTTAGCATTTGTTACAGTTTATAGTGATACTGCTTTGGGTGAAAACATAAACTTTAAAATTTGGGATGCGTCTGACTGTAAAGAATACCCTGTTACAATTCCTAATTTAGGATTTTATAACGATAGTATTTTTGGATCTATTGATACACCAATTTTTGTTAGAACTACTGGTATGGTTGCTCAAACAATAGACTTTAGCAAAGGTTGGAATTGGTTTTCACTTTATGTTAACCCAGATTCATTATTTGGCAATATTCCAATTAATGCAGCACTTTCTGGTTTAACTCCATCAGCAACTGATGTTATTAGATCTCAATCTTCTACTAGCCAATATTACCCAATACAAGGTTTATGGGCAGGTAGTTTATCTAATCTAAATAATAGAGCAATGTATAATATTAATCTTGCTAACCAAGATCAATTATACTTGGCAGGTCATCCTGTAAATGCTCTTAATACCCCAATAACCATTAACCAAGGTTGGAATTATGTTGGTTACCCAGTTCAAGGTAACTTAGCCATCAATACTGCACTAGGTTCTTTGAGTGGTTCTTTGCAAACAGGAGATGTTATAAAATCTCAATATGGATATGCGGAGTTTGTTAAAGGTTCTGGTTGGTTTGGAAGTCTTAAATTTTTAGAGCCAGGCTTGGGTTATATGTTGAAGTCTTCAGGACCAGGCACATTAATATACCCTGCCACAGCTTCTACAAGAAATAGAGAAATTCAAAACAATGAAAATCTTAAGTTCGATAATGAATTTAGAACTGCCATTAATGAACTAGATTGGAAAGTTAATCCTGAAAGTTTTGACAATGTACTAAGTATTTCAGGTCAGCTAATGGATGTAAAAGAAAATCAGATTTCTGGAGATAGAATAATTGTGGCTGCCTTTGTTGGAGACGAATGCAGAGGTTTAACTCAAGCAAGAGAATACCAAGGCAAATGGATGTACTATTTGAGCCTTTATTCAAATGCTCCTGCAGATGAAGAAGTTACTTTCAAAGCCTACTTTGAAAATCAAAGATTAGTAAAACCTATTCTTGAAAAAGTAAAATTTGATGGAATTTCTAAAATTGGTGAAACTTCTCATCCTTTCTATTGGCATTTTGAAGTTAAAAATAACGAAGAAATTGCTGAAAATTTAACTGATTTTGATGGAAATTTCCTAAGTCAAAACCAACCAAACCCAATGGTAAATAACACTTCTTTTACCTTTGGAATAGTTGAAGATGCTGAAGTTACAATTGAAGTTCATAATGTTGCAGGTCAGTTAATTAAAACTTTAATTAGTGGAAATTACGAAGCAGGAGAGTACACTGTTAAATGGAATGGTGCTGATAACTCAGGAAGACCAGTTAAACAAGGTGTTTACTATTATACCTTGAAAGCAGGAAACTTTGTAGATTCTAAAAAATTAATTATTGTTAATTTAGAAGATTAAAAATTTGATTTATAAAAGAAAAGCCACGTTATTAGCGTGGCTTTCTTTGTTTATATGAAAAGGTATTTTATTTTATTTATTCTGCTTGTTATTACAAAATTAGGTTGGTCTCAAACAGCCTATGTAAATACTTGTTTTAATGTAACATCAAATTCAACCGACTCCTCAATTGTGTTGAATTGGCCTAAAGCTGCAAGTACACAGAACTTTGCTAGTTATAATTTGTATTACCAAAATTCATCTCCTTATCAGGTCTTAAATTTTGTAAAAATTGCATCAATAACGGATACGGCACAAACCAGTTTTGAGTTTTTAAATGCTTCGCCAAATAACACTCATTATTTTTATCTTACCATAGAAAATAATTTGGGCCAAGAGTATTGTAAGAGTAATTATGCCAATAGCTTTTTAAAACAAGCACAAGAACTAAACGGCCCTCAAAACTTAATTTCTATTTCAGGTTCGTTTGGCTATTATTTTGAATGGAGAAAATTAGATTCTTTAAACTCTAGTGGATACTATATTTATTTAGATACTCTTCCTAATCCTTCTCAAATTCTTGATTCCACAAATAGTTATAACGATACCAGCCTATTTGTAACCAATTTAGATTCAGCTAAAGTTTATTTTATTAGGGTAGCTTCAAAATTGGGAGGCCAAAAAAATAGTGGGTATTCAAACGAAATAATTGATTTTTATTCTGGAGGAAGTTACTCAGGCCCCTCAAATTTATCTGCCACTAATAGCCAAGGGATAAAATTAAAATGGGATCCTGTTTCTAATAATTTTCCAAATCATTTCAGGTACCTTGTTTATCAAGGTTTTATTCGAAATAATCTTCAGCCAATTTTATATACAAATCAATTACGAAATGTAAATGATACACTGGCTAATTTGCCAAATACCCCAAATTCAATAAAATATTATTATGCTGTAAAGGCTGAAAACTATGTTGGATATCAAACTGAGTTATCTAATATAGATTCGCTAATTTACATTGATACTGTGGCTCCGCAAGCCCCGGTTTTGTTAGAAGCTGTTGCAGGTGATCAAAATGTGTTTCTAAAATGGAGCAAATATCCAAACCAAAATGTAGATTTTCAAAACTACAACTTGTATGTAGATACTTTTTCAAACCCAACTACATTAAATACTCAGTCTTTTGGGGTTTCAGATACTTCAATCATTATTGGTGGATTGCAAAATAACCTTACCTATTACTTTAGGATGAAGACATTAGATAACAGTTCAAATATAAGCTCATTTTCAAATGAGTTGGCTGCTATGCCAATAGATACATCAGGGCCTGAGCCTATTTCTAACCTTTCAGCTCCTATAGATTCTGCAAAAGTTAATTTGAATTTTACACCAAGTGCCAACCTAAACAATGATTTTGATTTTTATAAGGTTTATCAAAAAACTCAGTTTACAACTTACCAAGTTATTGATACAATAAACTCGATTAATATAAATAGCTACACTAAAACTGGATTAAAAAATAATAGGAAGTATTTTTTCAAAGTTGTTCCTGTTGATTTATTAGGAAACGAGGGTATTAACAACCCCGAATTAATAATTACACCAACTAGGGTTGAACGTGAATTGAATGATTCATGGTTTAATGCCAATTTAATTGATTCAACTAAAATTGGGTTCATAAATTCAAATATTGATGATGATTTTTATAAGTTTACTATAACACAGCCCACTCAAGTAACCTTAAAAACTGATTCTGTTTATTTTTTGCATCCTTCTGTAGGTCAAAATATTACAAATACATACATAGATTTATTTGATACCACAGGATCAAACATTATTGCGTCAAACAACAACGACCCAAGCAATGGCAACTATTCTAGGATTGTGTATAGCTTGCCAGCAGCAGGAACCTACTATTTAAGGGTTTCTAACAACAATACTGGAGTTTCAGGTTATTACTCATTAAAAATTACCAAACTAGAGCCAGATCCATATGAGCCAAATGGCAATATTTTTAATGCAACACTTTTAGCTGATACACAAATTATTAATAACCTTAGTATCTATCCAGTTGGAGACAAAGACTATTTCAAGTTTTCAACTCAACCAAATGCTAGAGCCCAAATAAGTATTTACAATCCGTTTTATAATGGAACAATTAAATTCTTTAACAGGCAGAACCAGTCTTTGCAAACAACTGTTGGAAATGCCACTAACTTTATTGTTCCAGATACAGGTTTTTTCTTTTTCTCTTATGAAGTTCCAACCTTTACTACACCAAATTATATTTTAGATTTTAAGATAATTCCACCCATTTCTTATTCTGATAGTTTTAGGATTAATGAGATAAAGTACACCCAAAATGGGGTTCAGTTTATTGAAATAGAAAACCTTCATTCATCAGATATTGTTGGAGAGAGTTTTACCATATCCGAAATAGCGTTTACATTTCCTGATGGCTTTAGATTTCAGCCTAGTTCTTATACCGTTATTGCCAACGATTCTACATTATTTTACAATAAATATGGCTTTTACCCAAACCTAACTTGGGGGAATCAAAATTTAAGCTTTACAAACCAAAACTTAACCTTATTAGATTCAAACAATTCATTAATTGATTTTGTATTGTATAGAAACGGAAATAATGGGTTTCCTTTAGTTTCAGATACAACTCAAAGTATCGAACTTATAAATTCATCTTTAAACAACAACTTAGGTTCAAGTTGGAAATTAACCGAAATTCCTAATGGAACTCCAACACACAAAAATTCTTTTCCAAGAAATTATTCAGCGGATATTTATGAGCCAAACAATAATGTTGCTAGTGCAAAAAATATTCAATTTAAAGATAGCCTACAGCTTTCAATTTCTGAGTTACAAGATACTGCCGATTACTTTTTAATAAAGCCCAGAGTTGGTGATACCATAAATATCATTACAGTTAATAAAGATATTAGGTGCGCACCAACTTTTAAGATTTATCAAAAAGATGGAACACTTTTATTTTTAGATACCCTAAATCCCCAAAATCAAATTAGCTTTATTGCAAATGCTTCTGATTCTATTTATTTTAAAATTACTCCATACCAATTCAATGAGCAGTTTATTTTGAATGAAGGAAGTTTTAAGGTTAAAATTTTAGTACAAGAAAAAATATTGGTTTCACCTTGGAATGAGCAGTTTGAAACCATAGAGACAAGTTTTTTGCCAAATGGATATAGAGTTTATGATTTAGACAACAATAACCAAAAATGGGGTGTAGCAATTGTAAATTCAGGCTTAAATGGAACCAAAAGTTTAGAGTTATCCAAAAACACTTTAGGAAATAACGATTGGCTTATACTTCCTCCAACATCTGTTAGGCAAGATGATTATTTTTCGTTTTATGCCAAACCTAGTGCAACAAATTTCCCAGAAAAATTAGAAGTTTGGGTTTCAGACCGAAATGCCACAAATCCGTCTCATTTTAATATAAAATTAGATTCAATTACAGTTGATTCATCCGCTTACAAGCTATATAGGTTTAACATGAATCAATTTATTGGGCAAGTTATTCGAATTGCTTTAAGAGGTATTTCAGTAAACCAAAACATACTTTATGTTGATAATATTGAATTTTCTCCTCCTTTATACGATGCTTCTGTAAGAGGATTTGTAAAAGATTATTACACCAATATCCCAATTGGTGGCGTTAAAGTGCAAAACCAAAACAATATAGTTTATACCGATTCGCTCGGATATTATGAAATTAATGAACTTCCATACGGTAACGTCACCTTAAATTTTGACAAGGTAAATTACTCAGCAGCAGATTACACTTTTAGTTTGCAACAAGGCGATACCATAAATTTTAACCCGAAACTTGCTCAAACTCTAATAGACACAATTTATTATAATCCATTTGATAGAGGCTTAACACAGGGGTTTTCACAAAATTTACAAGGCTCAGGTAATTGGCGAACCATAGACTCATTAATTTATTCTGGCCAAGTAATTACCGCATTCGAAGATGATTCAATGCTGGTATTTGGCTCAAACTTAGGCTATAACCCTTCAACCTTATCACTTTTTACCTTAAAGCCGGGGTTAGGTTTTGATTTTACCCAATACAAAACAATTGATTTAACCTTTGCAATAAACCACCAAATTGATACTTCAGATTTTCTATTCTTGTTAGGAAACGGAAGTTTTATTATCAATATAAATACCGATACTGTTGTAGATTCTTTAGATAGGTATAGCGGCAATTCAAATGGTTGGCAACAAAAAAGTGTAGAACTCGATTACTTAAACAATTTTGATGATTTAGATTTAGGCTTTCTTTTTGGTAGTAATGCGTATTTTACATCAGGATTTGGCGTAGCCTTAGATAATATTTTGTTGCTAGGCGAACGAGAAATTGAAAAGCCAACACCTACTAACTTTTATGCAGAAAGTTTTATTCCCGATACCATAAAGCTAAGGTGGAATTCAGATACATCACAAACCAATTACTACTCTGTTTACCGAAGTTCTTTAAAAAGCCCATTTACTTTAATTGCTACTACACCAGATACTTTTTATTTTGATACCAATGTTGTAAATGGTAGGTTGTACAATTATTATGTAATTGCAAATTATGCCTTTGGAGAAAGCGATAAATCAAATAATTCGTTAGCGCAAAGTGGAATCCCTCAAACCTTGGCTATTCCTTATTCCCAAAGTTTCAATAACCTTTTTGCCGATACTTTGCCTGCCAAATGGGGGTACGATTTGTCAATAAATAACCCATGGCTTGCAGGAGATTCACTTGCCGCTAGAACATTCAACGCTTTCTTTAGAGGTAAATCAAGGTTTCTGTATGGTAACTTCTTTAGCTTTAATGTTTTTGGAAGTTATTATGAATCAATATTATCCACTCCTTGGTTTAACACAACAACAGCTGCAAATAATTTAGTTTTATCGTTTGATTATTCGGGAGATAATACATTCGAAAATCATATTTTGGTTTATAAAGATGCTCTTTCAAGTCCTTGGAAAGTGTTAGATACCTTGGATGGAAATTTTTATTGGAAGAAGTATCGATACGATCTAACCACACTTGCCGGAGGAAAAAATTATTTTCAAATTGGCTTTTTGTTTGCCGATGATAGCACAAAAACCAATACGCCGAATGTTGGTTTTGCTATTGATAATTTTAGTATTCGATCATTAAATAAAACAAAGGTTTATGGTCAGGTTACATCTGAAACAGGTCAACCATTAAACAATGCGGTAATAAATGTAAAAACACAAAACTCTGAAACTTGGAATACCCAAACCGAGGCATTTTTTACTACAGATAGCTTAGGTTATTACTCCTCATCAATAAATTTTGTTTACCAAAATATACCATATAAATTCTCAACAGGTTATTTTGGGCATGATTCAATTAATATTTCAAATCAAGTATTAACCTCGCAAGATAGCTTAGAAGTAAACCTTCAATTACAACTTCAGTTAGCTCCGCCAATAATTAATTCATTAAATAATGATTCTCTTGGTTATCCAATTTTAGGTTGGCAAGCACCTTTAAAAGTGGGCGAATTAAGTTATGATGATGGAACATTCAATTTATTTGATTCTCTTGCCTCTGGAACTTCAGGGGGAATTTATTTTCAAACAACAACAAATCAATCTTTTGTACTAAACCAAATTGCTGTTTACACAAAACAAACAACTAATTCTTCTGGCTTTATTTTAAAAGCCTTTTCGGCCAACCAAAGTGGTTTTCCTGTTTTTACAGATACCATTTTTTCTATGCAGATTTCAAATTCAAACTTTAGCCAAGGTTGGAATTTTGTGTCTGTAAATCAACTCATAGATACCAATAGGTTTTGCTTGGTTATTTATCCAACTTCTCAGCCTGGAGAAACATTTAAAATAGGCTTTTCGGCAAATCAAAGCCAAACCAATTCATTTTGGAAAGTTAATAGCAACCCTAATTATTATTCCACTCCCGAAGGCCTTTTAATGAGAGCATATATTAATGTTGGGAATAATAATTTTCAGCATACTTCAATCAATTACAATGGAACATATAATGTATATAGACTGCTAAACTCTGCTCCATCTCCTCAACAAATCGATAGCAATTTAACCCAACTTTCTTTTAGAGATACTGCGATAAATATTGGCGACACTGCACTTTATTATTTAACTGCCAAAAACAGTTTTGGAGAAAGTGAAATTTCTAACATCGTTGGTTTTGTTATGAAAGGGCTTCCTTTTGCCAAAGAAAACATTGGAAATTTAGATTTAGATTTTCTATATACTTCACAAACAGGTTCTAATTCTTTTTCTTTACAAAATATAGGGCTAGATTCTTTGGTATATAGCACCACACTTCAAGTTGGATTAACAGAGTTTCACCAAATTGATACCCCTAATGTTAATTTAGGAGGAATTGAAAACTCAGCCTTATATTGTTTTAATAATCCGCAATTATTTGATACTGTTAAGCTAGTGTTTTCTATCGAAAACAGAAATTTAATAGGAGATAATCATCAATCTGTTTCCATTAACTTCCCAAAAGGGGTTAAGGTTCTTTCTAGTTCTAATCTCGATATTTTTGGTACTTCAAGGTTTTTATTGTCAGGAGGTCAAACAGGTGATAGTATTGATTTAACTTTTATAGATCCAAATTCAAATGGAAAGGGAGAACTATATCCTTTTGAAGGTGGATCATTTGAAGTGACAGTAGTTTTAGACTCATTGGCTAATTTCCCAATAAAATTGGGTTATTTGATAGAAGGAGACTCAAAAAACAAAAAACAAGACACAATTATCCTTGGAAACTTGCCTTTTTCTTCAACACTAAATGGAAGTTCTGGATCTTTGCAGCCTGCCGCAACTAATGCTATTGGGTCTATAATTCAAATAAATCAGCCGCCTAAAAATGGGGCTAGATTACCGATGTATTTTAAAACATTAACCAATGATAACAACAAGCCTGAAATAATTGCTCCTTTTTATATCAATTTCGATCCAGCCAGAGGAGTATTTAGAGGTTTGGTAACAGATGACATTAATAATGATCCTATCCCGAACGCAGCAGTTACAGGGGCAGGGAAAATTGACACAACTGATAATGCTGGTTGGTTTTATTTTTCGGATATACCTGTTGGTAAATATGAATTTTTAGGAAGAAATATTTATTACCAAGAAGGAGGAACAAACGGAACTTTGATAAATCATAATGATACATCAACTTTACTTTTAACCCTTTCCCCAAAGGTTTTAAAACCCATTAACTTAAAAGCTAAAGGTATTGGTAACAATATCGAGCTAAACTGGCAGCTCGAAAACCCAACCTTGTTTTTTGATATGGAGCAACCAGTTAACTCACCTACTTTTAACATTAAAGATTGGAAAACAGTTGATGCTGATGGTGATGGTAATTCTTGGGATTATTATTCTGCCGCGCCTTACCAAGGATTTTTCTCTATAGCAACTACAGCAAATCCTAGTTCACAAAACTCCGATTGGTTAATTTCTAAACAAATTAGAATTGAGGAAAATAATGCAAACTTCAGTTTTTATGCATCTCCGCAAGATTTAAATTTATCTGAAGAAAGATTTGTGGTTAGAGCCTCACAAACCGGTGATGATGTTGCAGATTTTACAGATTCTTTGTACAGTTTTAAATTTCCTGTTAATGTAAATAATTGGCAAAAATTTACTATTCCATTAAATAACTATTTAAGTGATTCTATTTTTATTGCCATAGAATGTGTTTCTAATGGTCAATTCAAACTAAAATTAGATGCACTTCAATTTACTTCAGTTAGGTATACCGAAGAGCCTTTAGATTCAGGAGTTTATTCTTTTAAAATTTCTAGAAGCAAAAACAATAGCACTAGCTTTTTTCAAATTGATTCGATAAGTTTTGCAAACGATTCTATAGTATTTATTGATTCTACAGCACTATTAGACACACTTTATACTTACTATGTAAACGCTGTAATTCCTCAAATTAATCAAATTTCTGATCCCTCAAATTTGGCTTCCTTTAGGTTGTTATCTAAAGATATTGGGGTAGTAAATTTAATTGCACCAGTAACTTCAAGAAACTTAACCAATTCTGAAACTGTAGAAATTGATATTGAAAACCTGGGTACAGATAGTATCAATAAATCTGATACTGTTTTTGCAGCTTACTCAATAAACGGTGGTATTCCAGTTGTTGAGTCTTTTTTACCCGATACAAATTATGGTCCTAGTGAGGTAATGAATTTTCAATTTACTACAAAAGCAAATTTGCAAGCCAAAGGAAATTACAATTTCAAAACTTGGACAAGTTTTAAAAGAGATAACAATGAGTTTAATGATTCTCTAACAAAGTTAATCGTCCATAAAAAAGATACTGTAATGCCTCCGAACTGGACATTTAACCCAAGTAATTTTCAATACAACATGGCTTTAACTGCCGAGGTTTATGTAATAGATACTTTATCCAGAGATAGTGCAGATTTAATAGCGGCTTTTTCAAACGGGCAAGTAAGAGGTGTTGCCAACATTAACTTTATTCCTGCTTTTGGCAAATGGGTGGCTCAAATAACTGTTTTTTCAAACTTGGCAATCGAGAATATAAACTTTAAAGTGTGGGATGCTAGCAGAGATAGTATTTTCGATATTTTGGAAACATATACATTCATAAATAACCAAATTTATGGGTCGTTAACCAACCCAGAGAAACTTCATACTATTTCAGGCTCCGATTTTTATGATATTGGAGTTTCAAAACAAATTTCGCCAGACCCAACTGAGAATACATTCTCGAATAACGAAAATTTAGTTGTGCAGCTAAAAAATCATGGGTCATTAGATTTTAATATTGGCGATAGTGTGGAGGTTTTTTACCAAGTTACTAGAAAAGGAATTACCCTGCGATCTGGCTCAAAACATTTTACGTTTACCAAAAATTTGGTTTCGGGGGATACTGTTAATTTTAACATGGCCACAAGTGTAAATATGGCAGATACTGGTTACTACAATTTTACATTTTACACAAATTGGTTAAACGATATTGATAAATCAAATGATACATTATTTACGCAAGTTTTACACTACCCAATTCAAACACCAATTTGGACTGTTGATCCATCAGCATTTCAGTACTCCAGTTTTTTAACCGCAAGGGTATTGTTTGATGATGTTTTGTCTACTGATACAAAAGATATGGTAGCTGCATTAGTAAATAACCAAGTTCGAGGCGTGGCCAATATTGAAAATATGGTAAGCTTTGGCGAACATGTTATACAAATGGCAATATATTCAAACAGTGCCTCAGGTGAAATAATTAAGTTTAGAGCATTTGATTACAGCAAAAATCAAACATTGTGGGTTGAAGAAGAGTATAAATTTACCAACAATGCTATTTTAGGGTCGCTTATAAACCCAGAAAGATTACATGCAGTTACAGGGTATAACAATGTTGCCGAGTTACAAGAAGATGGAAACCTATTACTTTATCCTAACCCAACCAACGGTGAGGTTTTTATTATCTCAAAACAAAACCAAATACAATCCATTAAAATTATCAATAGCGCTGGGCAAACTATCTATTCCGAAAATATTCAGGGATTGTATCACACATTTAATTTCGAAGAATTTCCTGGTGGAATTTACCAAATACAAATAAATACCGATAATGAGTTTAAAAACTTCAGGTGTATTTTAACCAAGTAAAAGCCTTTTAAAGAATGAGCAAAATTTAAAAGACCTTCAACTAAGTTTTTTAATTCAATAAAATTTGTTGCTTCATAACAAAACTTGTATCAAACCCATTAAAGCTTGTATCTACCAATTGCGGTGATTTATAGTGGTGATTTTCTGTTTTTAATTCGTTAAACTTTAAAGCAAATACACTTGACCCAATTAATATTGCAATAACAGCCGCTTTAGCAAACAAGCCATTTAATTTTCCAAACAAAGGGATAATCATTCCCTGTTTAAGATTTTTGTTTAGCGGCATTTGGGTTGCAGCTGCTCTCATGATAACTGCTTTTATTTTATGCGAAGGTTCAAACTTTTCGTAATCCCTTTTTAGCAGATTTTCGAAATCGATATTTTTTTCTTTGCTCATTTTAAATTGATTTAAAGTGTTGTAATTTTTTTGATAATCTTTTGGTGGTATAATGTAAACCAGATTTTATAGTTCCTTCAGGAATATTTAGAATTTCGCTTATTTCTTTAACAGGCATATCTTCAAAATATTTAAGCATAAAAGCTGCTTTTTTTATTTGATCCTCTTGGTTTAAAGAGTTCTGAAGCTCTTTCATAAATACATCATAATCAGTATTGGTTTCTGCATCATTAAAGCTAATTGAGCTTGTTAAAACCTTCAGGTTATCATGCACCTTGTTTTGTACTTCAGCTTTTCTATATTCATTCTTACACATGTTATTTGCAATAGAAAATATCCAAGTTTTAAAGCAATAATCAAGGTTAAAACTTGAAACTTTTTCGATTACTTTTAAAAATAAATCTTGGGTAAAATCTGCAGCCTTTTCTTTATCATTCCATAGCATCCTAAAGAAAAAATATTCTATTCTCTTTGCATATCTTTCAAAAATTTCTTCAAAAGCACCCAATTTTCCTTCGGTGTATAATTTAATTAGCTGCTCGTCTTTTAAAGATTTCAAATTTTAATTCTTTTTAAATATTGATATACCAACAACTAAGTAGCTAGTAACCACAAATATTGGCGCAAGGCTTAAATGAATGAAGCTAAATTTATTGTGATCAAACTCGTTAAATTGATTTACGGGCTTAGAGTACATCAAAGAAAAGCCTAAAACAATTATTCCAATTCCTATAATCAACCATTTTAGGTTGATTAAAAAATTGTTACTTGTTAACTTTAGTAAATTCATGTTGCATTTTTGTTTTCTGTACAAGCCTATAAATCAAAAGTTCAATGAAGTTGTCAATTAACCACAAATACTTAACATTCGTTAACGCTTGTTTTTTCTTTATTAGCATGATTGGTGGAGCTGAGCTTCATGCCCAAATAATTCAAGATTATGCTTTGTTTTACGATGAAGACCAAACAGAGCCAAAAGTTAAGGGCAAATATGT
>JABAYK010000066.1 GCA_018609045.1 Flavobacteriales bacterium | reverse complement strand
GATACTTTCAAAATAATTTGCATGTTGCCTTTTTATTTGGATTTAAATGATTCACTTCAAGCCAAACAAAAAGAATTTGAAGAGTCTAAGATATATCCAAAATCTTCTGTGGCCCTAGACTTTTATAAAGGGATTCTTTTTGCCTTGGATAGTATTTCAGGTTTGAAATACAAATATTCAATTGAGTTTTTCGATACCCAAAACGATTTAAATATTGTGAAGCAAAGGGTTGCTGATTCAAGCTTTTTAAAATTTGATTTGGTTATTGGACCACTTTATAAATCAAATTTTGAAATTGTAAGTAAAATTTGTTCAAAGCAAAATATGCATCAAGTTTCACCTGTGCCTTTGTCAAATAAAATTCTATTAGGTAATAAAAATGTAAGCAAAATAGTTCCCTCTTTGCCTAGTCATATTAAGGCGGTAACCGATTTTGTTTTAGATACAAGCGATACATCAAAAGTTTATTTGATAAGTAGTCAAAAATTAAAAGATTACGATTTGTTTACCTATTGTAAACGACAAATAAGAGATTTTGAGGTTTTGAAGTTTGACTCTGTAAAGTACGATACTATACAAACCTTAAGCATGACTTTTGTGGATACCAACATAATAAAAAACACATTTAAAGATTCTGGTTCATACAAACTTATTATTCCGTCAACCGACCAAGTATTTGTAACAGAGCTTTTAACCAAACTATTTGAAGCTAGTGATAGATGTAAATTCGAAGTTTATGGTTTAGAGCCTTGGAATGGCTATGATAATATTGATTTTGAATATTTCGAAGCTTTGTCAGTTCACCTTTCATATTTTCAATATCTAGACTTAAATAATGAAGCAAATATTACTTTTTACAAAGGCTTTCGAAATAAATTTTTCACCGATCCCAATACTTATTCAACTATTGGATTTAATGCCACATATTTTTATTTAAAAGGCCTCGATATGTATGGCAAAAGGTTTCCAAATAATTATAAAGCTTTATCTGAAATATACCCAAATCTTGGTTTAGATTTTTACCAAACAGGTTTAGAAAGCGGTTATGAAAACGGCAAGCTCAGCATTATTAAATATCAAAACTACCAATTAGTAAAAGTTGAAAAATAAAAAAAGGGGCTAATGCCCCTTTTTTTATTTTGCTTATAAATAACTCTTACCTCAAATCAATAACATCGCCTGCAGAAGACTCATCAAACTTAAATGATGAAGCATTTATTGCAACATTTGGATTAAATGTTTTTAAAGCATATGTAAAGTTATTTCCATCTTTAGACTTAATAGTCATAGACTGAATCTGAGTGTTTTCTTGAATAACTTTAAGAATAATAGTATGAAAAGATTTTTCTTCAGGGTTTTCAGGATACAATCTAATTACATCAACTGATTTTCCATTAATGGTTTCTAATTTATCATAAGTGTATTTAAATCCTTTTTCGTATAAAGTAAAAATACTAGATGGATTAAGAAAAGAATCTTCACTTTCTGATTCTTCAGGAACATCACTAATTTGAACTTCATCTGCATCAGCAATAAAAGTCCAAAGGGTAGTGCCATCACTAACAATTTCTTGACCGGCAATATTCAAACGGTATTTGTTACCTGAGAATAAAATTTTACCACTTTGCGTTTCGTCAATTCCATCTGCCTTGTTTTCAAGTTTATAATCAAACTCAGCTTCAATTGAGGCATAGCTTTTATTTTTTGAGCTAAGTTTATCTAAAATAGCTTTTGCTTTAGGGTCTTTGGTATCGGTATTTTCTTGGGCTTTTATTATGTTAGAACTTAAAATAAAAACTGATAAAGCGCTGATAATGAGTATTTTTTTCATAAATATATTTTTAATCGTTCATGTTATTCAATAAGTGTTCCAAACTTATTTCATCAGGAATTAAAACTTGTCTAGCCTTGCTTCCTTCAAATGGTCCAATAATTCCTGCAGCTTCTAGCTGATCTACAATTCTGCCAGCTCTATTGTAACCTAGTTTTAAACGTCTTTGAAGCAAAGATGCTGATCCTTGTTGGTTGATAACCACAACTCTAGCGGCATCATCAAAGAGGGCGTCTCTTTCCATGTCGGCAATATTGCCAGGCGCAGTCTCACCTGGGTCTCCAACAAACTCTGGTAACTCATAAGTTTGTGGGTAACCCTGTTGGTTTCCGATGTACTCACAAATGGCTTCAACCTCTGGTGTATCAACAAAAGCGCATTGAAGCCTGATCATTTCATTTCCTGTTGAAATTAACATATCTCCTCTACCAATCAATTGGTCTGCACCACTGCCATCTAAAATCGTTTTAGAGTCAATTCTAGAAGTTACCCTAAAAGCAATACGAGTCGGGAAGTTTGCTTTAATAATACCAGTAATAATATTAACTGAAGGTCTTTGCGTAGCAATAATTAAGTGAATTCCAATAGCTCTTGCCAATTGAGCTAACCTAGCAATTGGAGTTTCCACCTCTTTTCCTGCAGTCATAATTAAATCGGCAAATTCATCTACAACCACCACAATATAAGGTAAGTATCTGTGCCCGTTTTCAGGATTCAATTTTCTGTTTACAAACTTGTGGTTGTATTCTTTTAGGTTTCTGGCAAGAGCATTTTTCAGCAAATCGTACCTTTCATCCATTTCAATACACAACGAATTTAAAGTATCAACCACTTTCGAAGTATCTGTAATGATAGCTTCTTCTTCGTTTGGAAGTTTGGCTAGGTAATGTCTTTCAATTTTATTGAATAATGTTAACTCAACCTTTTTAGGGTCAACCAAAACAAATTTTATTTGCGATGGATGTTTTTTGTAAAGTAGAGAAACTAATATGGCATTTAAGCCTACAGATTTACCTTGTCCTGTAGCACCTGCCATAAGAATGTGCGGAGCTTTGGCCAAATCCATTACAAAGGTTTCATTGGTAATTCCTTTTCCTAAAGCCAATGGCAAAGCCATATCTGTTTTTTGGAATTTTTCTGAAGCTATTACTGTCCGCATAGAAACCACCTCTGCTTTTTGGTTTGGAACCTCAATTCCAATTGTTCCTTTACCTGGAATGGGAGCAATAATTCTAATTCCTAAGGCTGAAAGTGAGAGGGCTATATCGTCTTCGAGATTCTTTATTTTAGAAATTCGAACACCTGGTGCAGGCACAATTTCATACAAAGTTACCGTTGGACCAATGGTAGCTTTAATTTTAGAAATTTCAATATTGTAGTTCTTTAACGTATCTACAATTTTATTTTTATTCTCTTCTAATTCTTCTCGGTTAATAACAATCTTGTCTTCGCCATGAAGCTCCAACATATCGATTGGAGGCATTTTAAACTTAGAAAGTTCTAAAGTAGGATCATATTCTCCGAAATCATTTACGAGTTTATTAACCTCTTTTTTCGAAAGAGAATCATCTTCTGCAATTTGGCCAATATCTAAGTACAAATCATCATCCTCCTCACCTTTATCTAAAGTGTTTTCTTTACTTGAAACTTCTTGATCAAAGTCTTCGATAGCCTCTTCTTCAGGAATTTCAATTTCAAAATCTGAAGATTGGCTTTCTAATTCAACAGGCTCTTCTTTTTTGATTTTTTCTTCTAAAATACTTTCCTCTTCATCAAAAGTAAAGTCAGTTGAGGAAAATTCAGTTTCATTTGGAAGTTCCTCTTCATCATTTTGAGGCTTTTTTAATTCAGTTTCAATTGGTTCTTGTTGTGGGTCTGAAATTGGGGTATTATCAGATTCAGCACTAATATTATCGGTATTTTTTGGTTCAAGCCAATTTTTAATAAAAGCTATTTCGAAATTAAAGTTAATGGCCAAAAATCCTAATAGGGAAAAGAAAATTAAAACACCAGCCCCAACTTTACCAAACGACGAAATAAAAAATGTATTAATATGATAGCCAACCCCGCCGCCTAAGAATATAAATTCTTCACGAAAGAAAAATCCAAAAAATATGGAAAGCCATATTAAAACAAAAAGAGAGTATTTAAGAGCAGGCCTAAAAGGTATTAAGCTAAATCTGAATAGAATTTTAAAGCCAACTAAAAAACTTAGTAAAACAAAAACATAAGATGAAACTCCAAACCCATTATGCAAAAACCAATGAGAAATCTCTGCCCCCAGTTTGCCTAACCAATTTTCAACTTTTAGGTCGGGGTTAAGAAAAAGTTCGAAAAAGCCGTAACCTAAAACTTTGTCTTGGTCATATTGCCAAGTAAATAGAAATGAAGTAAAAGCAACTAAAAGGTAAATTGAACTTAGAATAAAGGTGAGTCCAATTATTCTTTTAAATTTCTTAGATTTAATAAATTGACCAATCCCTTTTAAAGGGGATGTTTTAGAAGGTTTAGTTTGTTTTTGTGATTTGGCCATAAAGAATACTTCGAACGCAAAATTAACGTCTTTGAAGTCCTAACTATTGCTAGGGTTTAGTAGTTTTCCACGATTGTTTTAAACAATTCAACTACTCTTGAAAGCTCATAAAAGTTTCTTTCAGCTTGTATTCCATTCTTTTGTTAGAGATAGCCTCGAATTCTGATGGAATTTTAAAGTCTTTAATATCAATTTGCTCTTCAATTACGCTTGTAGCTGTAAATTTCATGGTAAGATTGTACTTTGTTAGTTGATATTCTAACATTACTCCAGGTACTTTACTTAGAGGGTTGCACCAATTTGGGTTGGTAATTTTTAAATGTGTTGTATAGAAAACAGAAAAATCAGGGAGTTCTTTTCCAGGAAACTCAATAATTCCCTCATGGCATGTATATCCTGCAATTAATTTGGTATTAGTGGATGGCACAAAGTTGTATTCAGGGTAACTACCATTTAAAATACTTATGCCATCTTTATCGAAAGTCGATTTATATTTTACGTTAATTAGCTTTAAAATATAACCCACTATTGTTTGGTTACAGTCGGCTACATACCCAGTTTTAAATAATCCTAAGCCGGCAACCCATTCGTGTTTGTAAATGTTGTCTTTAAACTTCATTTCCATTTCATCGGGCATAAATTTGATTAGAACATTATTGCTATCAATATAGGGATACGTAACGTCAAACTCAACCTTGCCTTCAGTCAAAATTTTACCTAATTCGGGTTCTTCACAACCATCAATAAGTAAAACTCCCAATAAAATTGAGCAAATAATGGCAAATCTTTTAAAAAGTAATTGCATTCAGTGATAAAAATTTGTTATCCTCAAGTTTATGAAACTTACATTTGTAAGCTCATTTATTCTTTGCCTTCAATAATACAAAAAGATTGTAAACAAAACTCTATGAACCAAATTGTTATTATCAGAAATTATTCAGAATTGGGCGCTGGCACAAGAGGCGCAAGTTTAGGTCCTGAAGCTATTGAAGTGGCCGCAATGAATAGGAATAATCCTTTTTTTTCAAAGTTTGAAAATATTGAATTACGGCCATTGAATAATTTTTTTTACGAAAAGGTTACAACTCCTTACGCCAAACATGTAGAAGGAATTGTAAAAATTTACGAAGACGTTTCAAAACATGTTTGTAAAACCATAACAGATGGTAATTTCCCCTTTATTATGGCTGGCGACCATTCTTCTGCTGGAGGCACAATTGCTGGGGTGAAAAAAGCATTTCCCGACCAAAAAATTGGTGTTGTTTGGATAGATGCTCATGGAGATTTACATTCCCCCTATACATCACCATCTGGAAATGTTCATGGAATGCCATTGGCAACGGCTCTAGCTGTTGATAATAAAAAGTATGCTCTAAACCAGGTTGTCGACGAAACAAAAGATTACTGGGAATACTTGAAAAATATTCACGGAATAGCTCCAAAAATACTTCCAGAGAATTTAATATTTTTTGGGGTTAGAGATACCGAGTTGCCCGAAGATATGCTAATGGATGAATTAGGAATTAGAAATTTTACCGTTGATGAAATAAAGAAAAAAGGCGCCATAAGATCTGCAAGGGAAGCAATTGATTTATTAAATGATTGCGATAAAATTTATATTTCCTTTGATGTTGATGTAATGGATTGTGATAAAATTTCTCATGGCACAGGAACTCCAGTTCCTAATGGAATACTTCAACCTCAAGTAATTGATATTATAAGGGAATTTTTAAATACAGGCAAAGTTTGTTGCTTTGAAGTAGTTGAGGTTAACCCTACGCTTGACGAAAAAAAGAATGCTATGGCAGAGGCCGCTTTTGATGTGATAGAGGCTTTAACTCCAAATTTTTTACAGTTTACAAAATAATTAAATGACAGAATTAATTAAGTTAATACATAATACTGTAAATCAATTATTTGATTTTAATTTTCAGGATTCTCAAATTCAGTTTCAACAAACCAGAAAAGAGTTTGAAGGTGATATTACTTTGGTGGTTTTTCCATTGGTAAAAGTGGCCAAAAAAAGTCCCGAAGAAACCGGTAAAGTTATTGGCGAGGGAGTGGTAAAAAGTATTGAAGAGATTGAATCTTTTAATGTAATTAAAGGATTTTTGAACCTCAAGTTTACAGATACTTTTTGGAAGAAAAAGTTTTCTATTCAAATTCAAAACCCAAATTGGGGAATAGAAAATCCAAACTCTAGCAATAGAACCATTTTGGTTGAATACTCTTCACCCAATACAAATAAACCACTTCATTTAGGCCATTTAAGAAATAACTTCTTGGGCTACTCTGTAGCTGAAATATTAAAAGCAAATGGACATGATGTTAAGAAGGTTCAAGTAATTAACGATAGGGGTATTCATATTTGTAAATCGATGGTTGCATGGCAACTTTTTGGAAATGGTGAAACTCCTGAAAATACAGGGTTAAAAGGCGATAAACTAATTGGCAATTATTATGTAAAATTCGATAAGGAATACAAAAATGAAATCGCCAATTTGATTGAAGAGGGTTTAACAGAAGATGAAGCCAAAAAGCAAGCTCCCCTAATGCAAAATGCGCAACAAATGCTTGTAAAATGGGAGCAAGGCGATGGCGAAACTGTTGACCTTTGGAAAAAAATGAATAGTTGGGTTTACTCAGGTTTTGATGTTACGTATAAAACTATGGGTGTTGATTTTGATAAACTCTATTATGAGAGCGAGACTTTTCTGTTGGGAAAAAACATTGTACAAAAAGGTTTAGATGAAAACTTCTTTTTTAAGAAAGAAGATGGAAGTATTTGGATTGATTTAAAAAATGATGGTTTAGACGAAAAATTATTACTTCGTTCAGATGGAACTGCGGTTTACATGACCCAAGATATTGGCACTGCGGTTTTAAGAAAGCAAGATTTTCCTGCAATGGACCAACTTATATATACGGTTGGAAACGAGCAAGATTATCACTTTAAAGTGCTATTTAAAATTTTAGAAAAATTGGGTTACGATTTTGCCCAAAATTGTTTCCACCTTTCTTATGGTATGGTAGATTTACCATCAGGTAAAATGAAAAGCAGAGAGGGAACTGTTGTTGATGCAGATGATTTAATGGAAGATATGTTTTCAACTGCTCAAGCTACTAGCGAAGAGTTAGGTAAACTTGAAGATGCATCTGAGGAAGAAAAGCAAACCCTTTATAAAAATGTAGGATTGGCTGCCTTAAAATATTTTATTTTAAAAGTTGATCCTAAGAAAAGAATGCTTTTTAATCCTGAAGAATCTGTGGATTTTAATGGAAATACAGGTCCGTTTATTCAATATACTTATGCTCGAATTCAGGCACTTAAAAGAAGAAAAGGAAATTATGACTTAAAAGGCTTTGAAGGTTTTTATCTTGAATTAGAAGAAAGAGAATTAATTAAGAAAATTGAGCAATTTCCTGATATTGTAAAAGAAGCAGGAGCGGGTTATTCGCCTGCAATTATTGCAAATTATATTTACGATTTGGTTAAAATTTATAATCAGTTTTACCAATCAATTCAAATTTTTGGAACTGAAAAAGAGGATTTACGAATTGCTTTATCTCATAAATGTGGAGAAGTTATTAAATCTGGAATGAAATTATTAGGAATTGATGTGCCAGAAAGGATGTAATCCTAAAAAGCGCATTGTTATCTTTGTAAAAGCAAAAGCTAAAATTTATGTTTGAGAATCTACAAGATAGGTTAGAGAAGAGTTTTAAAATACTTAAAGGCCAAGGTCAAATAACTGAAATAAACGTTGCCGAAACCCTTAAAGATGTAAGAAGGGCTTTACTTGACGCCGATGTTAACTTCAAAATAGCCAAAACATTTACCGATCAGGTTAAAGAAAAAGCTTTAGGGCAAGATGTTTTAACTTCTGTTTCTCCAGGCCAACTATTGGTTAAAATTACCCACGATGAGCTTACCCAATTAATGGGTGGCGATAAAGTGGATATTGATACGTCGGGCAACCCTACCGTTATTTTGATGGCAGGTTTGCAAGGTTCTGGTAAAACCACTCATTCGGGCAAATTAGCAGTACATCTTAAAAAGAAAAACAAAAATCCGTTATTGGTAGCATGTGATGTATACAGACCTGCTGCTATTGATCAATTGCATGTAATTGGTGAAAGTACAAATACTGAAGTTTACTCAGAAAGAGGACATCAAGATGCTGTAAAAATCGCACAAAATGGAATTAGACATGCTCGCGAAAACGGATTTAATGCGGTAATTATAGATACGGCGGGTAGGTTAGCCGTAGACGAAAAAATGATGCAAGAAATTGCAGCCATTAAAAAAGCCGTCAACCCTAACGAGATTCTTTTTGTGGTAGATAGTATGACCGGTCAAGATGCCGTTAATACTGCCAAAGAGTTTAACGATAGGCTAGATTTTGATGGAGTTATTCTAACGAAACTAGATGGTGACACAAGAGGTGGTGCCGCACTTTCTATTCGTTCTGTAGTAAACAAACCGATAAAGTTTGTTGGGATGGGCGAAAAAATGGATGCTCTTGATGTTTTCTATCCCCAAAGGATGTCAGATCGTATTTTGGGTATGGGTGATATTGTTTCTTTGGTAGAAAGAGCCCAAGAACAATTTGACGAAAAAGAAGCCCAAAAACTTCAAAAGAAAATTGCAAAAGATCAATTTAACTTTAACGATTTTTACAAGCAAATTCAGCAAATCAAAAAGATGGGTAACATCAAAGATTTAGCTGGAATGATACCCGGAGTTGGTAAGGCTCTTAGAGATGTTGATATTGATGATGACGCATTTAAAGGAGTTGAAGCAATAATTCTTTCAATGACGGAAGAAGAAAAAGAAAATCCATCCATTTTAAATGGAAGTAGAAGAAAAAGAATAGCTAAAGGCTCAGGAACTGATGTTACTGAAGTAAATAAATTGATAAAGCAATTTGGTGAAACAAGAAAGGTTATGAAACTCATGACCAATAAAAACAACATGGCAAAAATGATGCAACGCATGAAAAACATGCCCAATATGCCAAAAATGAATTAAGGTGGAATTATTAAACGGAAAAGAAACATTCTTCGCCATTAGAGAGGAATTAACAGAAAAGGTAAATTCATTAAAACAACAAGGCAGAAGAGCACCGCACCTAGCAGCAATATTAGTGGGTGGTTTTGGACCAAGTATTACCTATGTTAATGCCAAAGTAAAAGATTGTGAAAGAATTGGTTTCGGTTCAAGTTTAATAGAATTACCTGCAGATGTTACCGAAGAGGCTTTGTTAGAAAAGGTAAATGAACTTAACAACAATCCCGAAGTTGATGGTTTTATTGTGCAGTTACCCTTGCCAAAGCACATCAACGAAAACAACATTATTGAGGCTATAAACCCAAAAAAAGATGTAGATGGGTTTCACCCAGTTAACGTTGGTAAAATGGTTTTAGGTTTGCCTTCATTTGTTCCTGCAACGCCTTATGGTATTGTTGAAATGTTAGATCGAAATAACATTGAAACAGAAGGAAAACATTGTGTGGTAATTGGCAGAAGCAATATTGTTGGTACTCCTATGTCAATCCTTCTTAGCAGAAAAGCTAATCCTGGAAACTGTACAGTTACATTAGTTCATTCAAGAACAAAAGACTTGGCTTCTTACACCAAACAAGCCGATATTTTAATAGCCGCAATTGGCAAAGCTCATTTTGTAAAAGCAGATATGGTAAAAGATGGAGCTGTTATTGTTGATGTAGGTATTCATAGAATTGAGGACACAACCAAAAAGAGTGGCTACCGATTAATTGGTGATGTGGACTTTGATGAAGTATCGAAAAAATGTTCACATATTTCCCCTGTACCTGGTGGAGTTGGTCCTATGACAAGAGCAGGATTATTGCTCAATACAATGAGAGCTTACGAAGCAAAATAAATTACTTTGTAACCCTATTTTCATTTTTTAGGTAAAGTACCGCTTTAAAGTTAGTGTTACCAATTACTTTGCATTAAGCATCATATCAACCTCATTCTCAAATAGCTCTCTTAAAGATAATCCTGCATAGGCAGCCATTTTCGGAACAATACTAGCTTCACTTAATCCAGGTACTGTATTAACTTCAATTAAATATGGCTCATCATCCATAATGATAAAATCTACTCTTATCATGCCACGACACTCAATGGTTTTGTAAACTTTTTTGGTTAATGTCATAATTTTTTGGGTTAACTCATGGCTTATTCTGGCAGGTGTAATTTCTTGAGTTGTTTTATCATGGTATTTGGCCTGGTAATCGAAAAATTCACTTTCAAAAACTATTTCTGTAACACTAAGGGCTTTTATTTCTCCCTTATAATTTACAACGCCGCAGGTTACTTCTTTGCCATTTATGTGCTGCTCAACCAATATTTCATCATCTTCTTTAAAGGCTCTTTCGATGGCAGGAATTAATTCTGATGTTTTTTTAACTTTTGAAACTCCGATAGACGAACCTCCTTTGTTTGGTTTAACAAAACAAGGCAATCCAAGCTGATTAATAATTGCAACGGGGTCGTAAGATTCTTCAATTTTTAGGTAAATAGATTGGGCAGATGGAATTCCATATTGTTTCAACAAATCATTACAAAACTTTTTGTGAAAAGTTAAAGAGCTATTTATTACGCTTCCTGAATTAAAAGGAATGTTCAGTAGCCTTAAAAAACCTTGAACAATTCCATTTTCTCCGGGAGTTCCATGAATTGCAATAAAAACACCATCAAAAGAATTTGTTTTTCCTTTTTCATCAATAAATGAAAAATCATTAAAATCAATTTTGAATTTATTTTCATCTACAAAGGCAAACCAACCTTCATTAGAAACCTTTACCAAAATAGGATTATACTTTCCGCCTTTAAGATTTTTATATACTACCTGGCCACTTTGTTCAGATATTACAGACTCTCCCGAGTATCCTCCGCATAATACGGCAATATTTTTTTTCATGTAGATGTTAATTATCTAACTCAAAACTAAGATGTTAGAAACTGCTCAATCGCCTGTCTTTAAAAAGATATGAACACTTTAATTGTTATCTTTGGCGGCTTTAATTAGTGCATGTCTTTCATTAAATTTATTTTCACAAAATACTTTTTCATCAACATTGCCATCTATTTGGTTTTGATTGTTATTGCCCTTTGGTGTGTTTTTTATGGGTTAGGTAAATACACACTTCATAACCAAACCATAACGATGCCTAATTTAACAGGTTATCATACCTCTGAGCTTGATAATTTTACCTCAGATAATTCTTTAGAATACATCATTATTGATTCAGTTTTTGAAATAGGTGCAAGTAAAGGCAGTGTAATAGACCAAAACCCTAAACCTGGAGTTCAAGTAAAATTGGGTAGAAAAGTTTATGTTACCATCAATGCAAATGCTCCAAAAAAAATACAATTTCCAGATTTGCAAGATGTTACACTTAGGCAAGCAAGTGCGGTTTTAGAAACTTTTGGAATAAAAGTAGACTCATTAAAATATAGGCCCGATCAATGCGTTAAGTGTGTTTTGGAAGTACTAATGGATACTACTTCAATAAAGCCGGGAACAATGGTACCGATGGGAAATAGTGTAGTATTGGTGCTCGGAAGCGGTTTGAGTAACGAGTATATTGATGTTCCGGTTTTGATAAACTTCTCTTTAACTGCAGCAGAAAAGAAATTAAAAGAAATGGGATTGAATTTAGGAGCCTTTAATTTTGAAGATTGTGAATCTGCCGAAGATACAGCTAAAGCAAAGGTATTTAGACAATTTCCTCCTCATGACGCTGATGAAATGATTCAGTTAGGTCAATCGATTCTTCTTTTTTTAACTGCTGATAGTACCCGTATTCCTGAAATTATTGTCTCTACAGCTGTGCCTATAAACGATGGAAATTAAAAAGTTTATTACGATTATTTTTATTGGATTGTTGAATTTTGCTTTTGGGCAGGAAGAATTATCTACTTTAAATTCTAGGTACTTTATTAAGCAAGATTTTCCGCAGAATAAATCGGCAAGGGCAAATAAAAAAGTCATTTTTCTTTCTGATACCTTACAGCTCCCTTTTGTTGATGATTTTTCAAAAAATAGAATTAGAAGCTCCGTCATTCCAAATCCTAATTTAGCTTTTGATACAGTTTATACTCTATTTCGAGTAAATGGGCAAGCTACAGATTCATTCAAAATATATTTCGACACAACTTATTTTAATGTTTTCGATTCAGTATCAGGAAACTTTTTTCTATTTCCACAAAAAACAGATACAGTAATATTTTATTCTGATACTTTAAATATTGGAAAACCTACAGATACCATTATTGGTTGGCCATCTGTTGAAATAGAGGTAATTGGAAAAGACACAACATATCTTACAGTAACTCCTACCAATCAAGGAAAAAATGTAATTGATACCATAACTTTAGTTTTTGATAGTGAGTTTTATTATTGGACTACCAATGGAGCTTTTTGGAATAACTCTTTGGCAATAGATCAACCAACTTACGGTATTATTACTTTAGATGGGACTGATAATCAGGGATATCCGTATGACATGACACTTCCATCTACTTATGGAATTGGAGATGTTTTAACATCGAAACCCATAAATTTAGATTACCCAAGTTCAGATTCAATTTACCTTAGTTTTTTTTACCAGCCGCAAGGGTATGGAGAGGCTCCGAATCCGCAAGATTCGTTAACCTTAGAGTTTTATGATATTGCAAATCAAGAATGGAAATATGCATGGAGCAGCATTGGAAAAGTTTACCAACCCTTTGATGAGGTTTATATTTTTATAGAAGATTCAACTTATTTAAAAAACGGTTTCCAATTCAGGTTTAAGTGTTATTCAACTTTATCAGGAAGTTTTGATTTATGGCATTTAGATTATGTTCGAATTTCAAGATTTAGAAATCAAAATGACCCTATTGATGATTTGGCTATTTTGAATCCACCACCAAGTTATTTAAACGATTATACATCAGTTCCTTGGAAACAATATAAAAGGTCTCCAGCAGCCATTTCCAAACAAAACTTTATACTAGATTTAAATAATTTATCAAACGATGGAAAGGTTTTTACAAATTATTATAAAGTGTATGATGAGGATAAAAACCAGCTATTTAACTCTTCGCCTGTAATTCAGCCTTATGATGTGTCAGGGCCTTCAGCTCCTGCAAACTCACCCTTTAAAGTTCAACACTTTTTAAATAGTTCACCTAACAATTATGTTTTTCCAACAAGCGGATTTGCAGGAAAATCAAAGGTTCAATTCCATATCGAAAACTCAACCAACACAACACCAGACGCAAATAGAGACAATGATACTGTTACAACAATTCAAACTTTCGATTCTTACTTTGCTTATGATGATGGTATTGCCGAGCAGGCTTATAGCATAAATGAAGCAGGGGCAATGCTTGCCTACAAATTTGATATTCCTCATGCCGACACATTAAAAGGCTTATTAATTAACTTTCCAGAAATGCTTGAAGACCAATCGGATAGAAGGTTTAGAATAATGGTTTGGAAAAATTTAGATGAAGGACCTGTTTACGAGGGTGTTTTGGGAGAGCCTATTACAGCAGGAGCGAACAACTTTGTTAGATTTCCTTTGGCAGAAGAAGTTTTAGTAAGCGGCGAATTTTATGTAGGTTGGTTGCAAACTCTTGCCAAAAAAATGTACGTAGGTTTCGACTTTAATATTGATAATCAGAAAAACATATTTTACACAGTGAATAATGGAATTAATTGGTACAATACTTCTTTTGAAGGTTCATTACTAATAAGGCCAGATTTTGGTGTTGCTCAAATTGATGCAGTTGGGTTAGAAGAAATATCACCTGTATTGGAAGAGCCTAAAGTTGATTTTAGTATTTCTCCAAACCCTGCTTCAAATCAAGCTACCATTTCTGCATCAAATTACGATTATCAAACTTTTAATTTGTACGATGTTTCAGGAAGAAATGTAGCGAACGGTAATTTCACCAATAACCATACATTTGATGTAACTCATTTAAAAAGAGGAGTTTACTTTTTGCACGTAACCAATTTAACCACGCTGCAATCAACAGTAAAACCATTGATGATAAAATAATGGTAGATCAATTTTCAGATTCCGCACCCGAAGAAGAACAGGATGATAACGAAGAGTTATACACTCATTTTGAGGTTATTGTAGATAGAGGGCAAAATCCATTAAGAATCGATAAATTTTTAATTGATAGACTTCCACAAATCTCTAGAAACAGACTTCAAAATGCTGCTCATGCAGAATGCTTACTGGTAAATAAAAAGCCCGTAAAACCAAATTATAAGGTAAAGCCAGAAGATACTATCACCTTACTTATGCCTCACCAAAAGAGGGAGCTAGAAATAATACCTGAAAATATTCCGCTAAATATTGTTTATGAAGATGATGAAGTTGCTGTAATAAATAAACCTGCAGGAATGGTAGTTCACCCTGGGTATGGCAATTACACAGGAACTATGGTAAATGCATTAACCTACCACTTCGATAATTTGCCACAAAAAAGCGAATACGAAAGACCTGGAATTGTACATAGAATAGATAAAAACACTTCAGGTCTTTTAGTAGTTGCAAAAACCGAATGGGCTATGAGTCATTTGGCCAAACAGTTTTTCGATAGAACAACAAAGAGGGCTTATTGGGCTTTGGTTTGGGGCGATTTAAAAGAAGATGAAGGTGTTATTGAAGGAAATATTGGGAGAAATTTGAAAAATAGAAAAGTGATGGATGTTTTTCCTGATGGAGATTTTGGGAAATACGCCTTAACTACCTATAAAGTTCTTCAACGATTAGATTATGTTACATTGGTTGAATGCCGATTAAAAACAGGAAGAACTCATCAAATTAGAGCTCACTTTAAGTATATAGGGCATCCACTATTTGGCGATTTTGAATATGGTGGAGATAAAATTTTGAAAGGAACTCACTTTACCAAGTACAAACAATTTGTTCAAAATTCATTCAATATTTTACCAAGACAAGCTTTACATGCAAAATCTTTAGGGTTTAAACACCCTAAAACTGGAAACGAAATGTTTTTTGAATCAGAAATTGCTGAAGATTTAGCAATTATTATTGAGCGTTGGAAAAACTATTTATCCAATAGGCCACTCGAGTAAATTTTCAATTTTTTTAGCTAATTGATTACGAAGTATTTTTCCGTTTTCGGCAAGTGGAAATTTATCAACTTCAACAATAGCCTTAGGTTTTTCTATTTTTTCGAGATTCTTAAAATTAGCATCTTTTATAATTTTACTGCTTCCTTGTAAAACACATAAAACAATCTTTTGGCCTAGTTTTTCATCAGGTTTAAAACTGATGTAAAAGGGTCTAGAAATACTTGTTTCTAGTAATTTACTTTCTATACTTTCAGGCTGAACTTTTATTCCACCTGAGTTAATAGTAAAATCTGCCCTTCCTTTCCAGATAAACTGGTTGTTATTGGTAATTTCAACTATATCGTTTGTAGAAATAACCTCCTGTAAAAATGAATTGCTTTTTACGGTTAATATCCCATCAATGGCTTGCATGGATATTTCGGGCAACAATTTAAAAGCCTTTTGTTTTATTGGATAGCATTCTCTTAAT
>JABAYK010000019.1:51412-72244 GCA_018609045.1 Flavobacteriales bacterium | reverse complement strand
GGATGCTTGATTTTAGGTTAAAATCTTTTGCAACTTGGTTAAAAATGAAAGAACCAAAGTGGGCCCATGTAAAATACCCTGCAATCAATTTCCAAGATATTATATATTATGCAGCACCAAAACAAAAAAAGAAGTTAGACAGCTTAGATGAGGTTGACCCTGAATTGTTAGACACATTTAACAAATTGGGCATATCTATTGAAGAGCAAAAAAGACTTTCGGGTGTTGCAGTTGATATTGTAGTTGATAGTGTATCCGTAAAAACCACATTTACCAAAACACTTAAAGAGTTAGGCATAATTTTTTGCTCTATGAGTGATGCCATTCAGGAATATCCAGAATTAATCAAAGAACATTTAGCTTCAGTTGTTCCAGTAAACGATAATTATTATGCTGCTTTAAACTCTGCAGTTTTTACTGATGGGTCGTTTTGTTATATTCCAAAAGGTGTAAGATGCCCAATGGAATTGTCTACCTATTTTAGAATTAATGAAGCAGGTACAGGTCAGTTTGAGCGAACATTGGTAGTTGCTGAAGAAGATAGTTATGTAAGTTATCTTGAGGGTTGTACAGCTCCACAGCGAGACGAAAACCAATTACACGCTGCAGTTGTCGAATTAAAGGCCGCTAAAAATGCTGAGGTTAAATATTCTACAGTTCAAAACTGGTATCCTGGTGATGAAAACGGAAAAGGTGGTATTTACAACTTTGTTACCAAGCGTGGCTTGTGCGAAGGAGATGGCTCAAAAATTTCTTGGACTCAAGTAGAAACTGGTTCAGCCATTACCTGGAAATACCCAAGTTGTGTTTTAAAAGGAAACAATTCTGTTGGCGAATTTTACTCTGTTGCAGTAACCAACAATCACCAACAAGCCGATACAGGAACCAAAATGGTCCACATTGGGAAAAACACCAAAAGCACCATAATATCAAAAGGTATTTCGGCAGGCTTTAGCAACAACAGCTACCGTGGGTTGGTAAAAATTAACAAGAGCGCTTCAAACGCTAGAAACTTTTCTCAATGCGATTCATTGTTGATGGGAGATCAATGCGGCGCTCATACATTTCCGTATTTAGAGGTTGGTCATCCTTCAGCTCAAGTTGAGCACGAAGCAACAACATCAAAAATTGGAGAAGATCAAATTTTTTATTGCAACCAAAGAGGAATAGATACCGAAAAGGCAATCAATTTAATTGTGAATGGTTATGCCAAAGAAGTGTTAAACCAATTGCCCATGGAGTTTGCAGTAGAGGCTCAAAAACTATTAGAAGTTTCTTTAGAAGGTTCAGTTGGATAAATAATATTACAAAAAACAAACAAGAATATAGCACATGCTAAAGATTGAAAATTTACATGCCGAAATTGATGGCAAAAAAATATTGAAAGGCTTAAACCTAGAAGTTAAAGCTGGTGAAGTTCATGCCATTATGGGCCCAAACGGATCTGGTAAAAGCACCTTGGCTTCTGTTTTAGCAGGAAGAGAAGATTACGAAGTAACAGGAGGTTCAATAAGCTTTGAAAACAAAGATTTGTTAGAACTAGCACCCGAAGAAAGAGCAGCCGAAGGTTTGTTTTTGGCTTTTCAATATCCAGTTGAAATTCCGGGGGTTAGCAATATCAACTTCTTGAAAACAGCTATTAACTCTGTAAGAGCTTATAGAGGTGAAGGCAATATTGCGGCCAAAGATTTCTTGAAAATGGTAAAAGAAAAACAAGCTTTGGTTGAATTAAAATCAGACTTGGCCAAACGTTCGGTTAACGAAGGTTTTTCGGGCGGAGAGAAAAAGAGAAATGAAATTTTTCAGATGGCCATGCTTAATCCAAAGCTTTCTATTTTAGATGAAACAGACTCTGGTTTAGATATCGATGCTTTAAGAATTGTTGCCAATGGCGTAAACAAGCTAAAAACAAAAGACAATGCTACTGTTGTAATTACACATTATCAAAGACTTTTAGATTATATCGTACCAGATTACGTTCATGTATTGTCTGGCGGTAAAATCATTAAAACAGGCGGCAAAGAGCTTGCACTTGAGTTAGAAGATAAAGGTTACGATTGGGTAATTGATGAAACTGAATTAGCTTCGTAATGAGTGAGTTGGTAAAAAATAACGTATTAAGCTCACCTTTTTTTAGTGAACTAAAAGAAGAACATTTGTTTGATGTTTCTGACACTCAAAAAAATTACAGGCAATCTAATTGGGAGTCTTTGCAAAAACTTGAATTTCCAACAACTAGAGATGAATATTGGAAATATACAAGATTGGGAAAAGTTGTAAAAACAGCTTATCTAAACCCCACCAAAACTTCCAAATCATTATCTATTACTGATGTTGAAGGGTTTACGGGTACAAGATTGGTTTTCGAAAATGGAATTTTCAGAAACGATTTATCTACCATAATTAATGAGGCTATTAAAGTATTGCCATTAAGCCAAGCAAAAATGGAGTACGGCAGTTTGGTAGACCAATACTTGGGCAAACAAACAAATTGCAAATCACACGTATTTAGTGCCATCAATGGATATTATCACCAAGATGGTTTGTTTGTTTACATACCAAAAAATCAAAAACCATCGCAACCCATTGAGTTGATAAATTACGGAAGTGGTTCTGATCAGTTAATAAACCTGAGAAATTTATTTGTTTTAGAAAATGGCGCAGAAGCTGAGTTATTTATAAGAGAAATAAACCAAGAAAAAACAAGCAATTTATTCAATACAACTACGGAAGTATTTGTGGCAGACAATGCTCATTTCAAATCATACCAGCATCAAACATTTTTAGCTGCAAATCAGGTTCAAACTGCAGATGCATTGGTTGGAAAAAACGCCACATACAAAAATTGGTTGTTTACCCAAAATGGCCAATTGGTAAGAAATAACCATAATGCAAAGTTTGATGGTGAAAACGCAGCGACCGAAATTTTTGGAATTTATCTTCCTAAAGAAAACAGTTTGGTAGATAACCACACTTACATCGACCATGCTTTGCCAAACTGTTACAGCAATGAGCTGTATCGAGGAATAATTTCAGACCAAGCTACGGCCGTTTTTAATGGGAAGGTAATGGTGAGGCAACACGCCCAAAAAACCAATGCATTTCAAGCCAACAACAATATTTTATTGTCAGACAAAGGCACAGTAAACTCAAAGCCAGAGTTAGAAATTTATGCAGATGATGTAAAATGTTCTCATGGTTCAACCACAGGGCAAATGGATGAAGAAGCATTGTTTTACTTGCGGTCTAGAGGGGTTTCGAAAGAAAGCGCCATCAACTTAATGGTACAAGCATTTGCTCATAGTGTTCTCGAAAATTTACCTAACGAACCCATCAAAAATTATTTCAACCAAATATTAGAAAACAGGTTTTCATAAATGGAAGCAACAACCGCAATGGCATTAAATATTGAAGAAATTAGAGAAGATTTTCCAATACTTCACCAAGAGGTTTACAACAAACCATTGGTTTATTTTGACAATGCTGCAAGCACTCAAAAACCATTGCAAGTAGTTGAAGCTTTAACCAATTATTATTTGAATGACCACGCCAATGTTCACCGAGGCGTTCATTATTTAAGTCAAAAAGCAACAGACAAATTTGAAGCAGCCAGAGAAACCACAAAAAGGTTTTTTAATGCCGAATCTTCAGATGAAGTAATATTCACCAAAGGAACAACAGATGGAATCAACCTAGTTGCTTACTCTTTTGGAGAGGCATTTATCAAAGAAGGTGATGAAATTATTATTTCTACCATGGAACATCATTCTAACATTGTTCCTTGGCAAATGCTTTGCGATAGAAAAAAGGCAATCTTAAGGGTTATTCCTATTTCCGATAAAGGAGAGTTGGACATGGAAGCTTATCAAAACCTGCTTTCATCAAAAACCAAACTAGTTTCAGTTGTGCATACTTCAAATGCCTTAGGAACTATAAATCCTGTTAAAGAAATAACCCAATCGGCCAAAAGCGTAAATGCTTACGTTTTAATTGATGGAGCCCAAGCTGCACCACATCAAAAAATTGATGTGCAAGAAATTGGTTGTGATTTTTACGTATTTTCAGGCCACAAAATATTTGGCCCTACAGGTATTGGCGCCCTTTACGGGAAAAGAGAAATTTTAGAAGCTATGCCTCCCTACCAAGGTGGAGGAGAAATGATTAAAACCGTAACCTTCGAAAAAACAACCTACAATGAGTTGCCATTTAAATTCGAAGCAGGAACGCCCAACATTGCCGATGTAATGGGTTTTGCTGTAGCGATGGATTACATGAATTCAGTTGGTTATGAAAATATCCAAGCCCACGAAAATGCTTTGTTGAAATATGCAACAGACCAATTAAAACAAAACTTTGAAAACGTTAGAATTATTGGTGAAGCAGATAACAAAGCTTCGGTAATTTCATTTTTGTTAGGAAATGCTCATCCATACGATGTCGGTGCCTTGTTAGACAAAATGGGTATTGCAGTTAGAACAGGACACCATTGCACCGAGCCTTTAATGAATAGGCTTAATATACCGGGAACAGTGCGTGCTTCTTTTGCTTTTTACAACACATTTGAAGAAATTGATTTGATGATAAACGCCTTAAAGAGGGCTGAAAAAATGTTGATGTAATGAGTATTGAAGAAAAGCAAAACGAAATAATTGAAGAGTTCGCCATGTTTGATGACTGGATGGACAAATACGAATACATTATTTCTTTAGGAAAAGAGCTTGAACCAATTGAGGAAGCTCAAAAAAACGAAGAAAATTTAGTTAAAGGTTGCCAATCTCAAGTCTGGCTTGTTACCAAGGTAATCGAAGGGAAATTGGTTTTTTTGGCAGATAGCGATGCCCTAATTACCAAAGGTTTAATTGGTTTGTTGGTGAGGGTATTAACCAACCATTCACCAAAAGAAATTATGGATGCCGAATTATTTTTTATTGATGAAATTGGCTTGAAAGAACACCTTTCTCCAAACAGAGCAAACGGTTTAGCTTCTATGGTTAAAAAAATGAAAACATACTCAATAGCTTACAGCGCCTTGAACAATTAAAATGGATAAAAGAGCTTTAGAAAATAAAATTGTAGATGTCCTAAAAACTTGCTACGACCCAGAAATTCCCGTAGATATTTATGAGCTTGGATTAATATACGAAATCAAAATTTCTGATGAAGGTGAAGCTGATATTTTGATGACATTAACCTCTCCCAATTGCCCAGTTGCCGAAAGCTTGCCGAGAGATGTGGAAGACAAAGTAGCTTTTCTAAAAGAGTTAACAGCAGTAAGGGTAACCATAACCTTTGAACCTACTTGGACAAAAGACATGATGAGTGAAGAGGCTCAACTTGAACTTGGATTTATGTAATGGAAAATTTTATTGAAAATAAAGTAGCTAAAAGCGGATTAATTACCATTGATTTAATAGACTTTTTGGCTGAAAAGCCAATTGAAGTAATTGATATTGCAAATCAACTATGGCAAGGCTTGGCTTTAAAAGAGCAAGACTTTAGAGAGTTTTTAAAAACCAACAATTGGGCTCAATTTCAAGGTAAATATGTTGGCGTTTATTGCTCTGCAGATGCTATAATTCCGCATTGGGCCTATATGTTGGTGGCTTCAGCTCTTCAACCTTATGCTGAATTAGTTTTGTTTGGTGATGTAAACCAGGTAAAGCAATCAATTATTTTGAATGAGGTAAATAATCTCATTTCAAGTGAATTTGAAAACAGCAGGGTTATCATTAAAGGTTGTGGAGAATTAGATTTAAACCCAGATGTTTACCTTGCAATTACCCAAAAACTTCAACCAGTTGCCAAAAGCATAATGTATGGGGAGCCTTGTTCTACTGTTCCAATTTACAAACAGCCAAAACCTTAAATCAATTTTATTCGGCATAAGCCAAAGTGGCAATCCAAATTTTTATATTGGACACTTGAAGTAATTCTAACGCACAACTTTCCAATGTTGAACCCGTAGTTAAAACATCATCTACCAATAAAATATTTTTTCCTTCTAAATTGCTTTTCGGGTTTGCTGTAAAAACGCCTCGCATGTTTTTTACCCTTTCCGCCCTTGTTTTTCTAGTTTGCGTTTCTGTGTGTTTTGTGCGAATCATGCCGTTTTCTTCGTACGTAATTTCCATTGCTAGGGCAATGCCTTCGGCAATTTTGGCTGCTTGGTTGTACCCTCTTTTTTGCTTCTTAGCAGGATGCAAGGGTACCGGAACAACAACTTCAATTACTTTAAAAACTTCACTTTTCAATAGTTGAGAACCAAGCATTTGGCCAAGTAATACACCTACTTGGGGTTTGCTTTTGTATTTGAGTTTGTGAATTAATTGCTGAACTCTAGTTTGTTTGTTGAAGTAAAAAAGAGCGGTTGCTCCCATTAACGGAAGTCTCCCCCAAAATACTTTGTTTACGATATTTTCAGGATCATCATGAAAATTGGTGTAGGGAAGTGTAAGTAAACATTTAGGACAAATACCTTCGCCCGATTGGTAAATTACCGCTTCGCAGCTCCAACACAAGTTTGGGTAAAACAACGAAATAAAATCTTGATACCAATCGTTTAACGACATCTATTCCCTTTATTTTTGCTAAAAATTAATTGTATGGAAACGAAAGATAATAAAGCTTCATCAAACGAAAAACTCTATATGGCCTTAGCAGGTATTTTTTTCCTTTCTACAGTGGTTTTAGGTTACATGTTATTTCAAGAAAAAGAAACAGTTCAGTTGTATTCTCAAGAAAACGCCCAACTCGACACCGAGAAACAAGCAGTTGAAAATGAGTTGCAAGATATGTTGATGGAATATGAAGCCATGGAAACAGAAAATGTTGAAATGCAAGCTGAGATTAACGAGCAAAAGGCTAAAATTGAGGATTTAATCAAAAAGGCAAAAGACAACAACTGGACGATTTCAAAATTGAAAAAGGAGGCTGAAAGCTTACGCGAAATTATGAAGGGCTTTGTTGAAACTATAGACTCTTTGAATACAGCAAACCAAGAATTAATTGCTAAAAACATTCAAGTTAATAAGCAGTTGCAAAACAAAGAAGATGAGGTTTCAGAATTATCTAAACAAAAAAAGGAGCTAGCTGGCAAAGTAGCTATTGGGTCTAAAATTGAGGCGATGGACATTACTGCTACTGCCCAAAGATTAAAAAAGAATGAAGTAGCAAGAGAAACCACTAGAGCTAACAGAGCGGAGCAAATAAAATGCTGCTTTACCATGAATGACAATCCGATTGCCAAATCAGGTCGCAAAAGTGTTCACCTTCGCATTATCGATCCAACTGGAAAAGTCTTGGCTGAAGCCGATAACAAAGAAAACATGTTCAAGTTTGAAGGAGTTGAAGGTCTTTTTAGTGCTGAATATGAAATTATTTATGAAAACGACGAGCTTGATGTTTGCATGTTTTGGGAAAAGAAAGTAGAAGGAATGGAACTTGCAGCTGGAATTTATCTAGTAGAAATTTACATTGATGATTACTTGGCTGGTAAAACCAAAATTGAGTTGTTGTAAATCTTCTTTTTCACTTAAAAAAATCAAAATTTTAGTTCGCTTATAAAACACCCAAAGGCATAAAAAATTGTATATATGAGCATTTAATTATCAAATAATTCCATATATTTCCTGTTTTCAAAATAAATTTTCATTTTAGATGGATAATCCCAAAAATTTATTTTATGATAGGAACTTTATTAGATGTACTTGCAATACCCAAGGATGATCCAGTAGCATTTACTTTTTTTACTGGATATATGGCGATGTTTGCAGCGGCTGTGTTTTTCTTTTTTGAGAGAAGCAGAGTTGATGGAAAGTGGAAAACTTCACTTTTAGTATCAGGTTTAATCACAGGAATTGCGGCTGTTCATTATTATTACATGCGTGATTATTACGCCGCAACTGGAACAAATCCAACAGCTTTGCGCTATATTGATTGGACATTAACAGTACCATTAATGTGTGTAGAGTTTTATTTATTAACCAAACCAGCTGGAGCTAAGCCAAGTTTATTGTGGAAATTAGTTCTTGCTTCAGCATGGATGCTCGTTACAGGTTATTATGGTGAAGCTTTTACTGATGGATCTGTAATGCATTCAACAGTTTGGGGCGTTTTATCAACGGTAGGTTACATTTATATTCTTTGGACAGCTTGGTTTGGGGAAGTTAAACAATTGGCAGATAAATCCAATAACCCAACGGTTGTAAAAGGTATTAGAACTCTTGCTTGGTTTGTTTTAGTTGGTTGGGCTATTTATCCAATTGGATATATGTGTATGCCTGGTGGCTGGTTAAATGTAGGCTTAGGTTGGGAGTCGTCAAATGTTGATTTGTTTTACAATATTGCTGATGCTGTTAATAAAATAGGCTTTGGTTTAGTAGTTTATAACATTGCTATTTCTAGCAGTAATTCAGAAGTTACGGCTTAATAATTATTAAATTTCTCTTGATAGCGGTAGAGGGTTGTCATTTAGCTTTTTCAGAGTTATTTGATAACCCTCTTTTTTAATATTATCTATAATGAGAGCATATTTAATATTAAACATCTATAATGAGAGCATATTTAATATTAAACATATTTATTTTTCTAGCTAGTAACATTTTTGCTTTAGATTACTATTGGATAGGCGGTACGGGAAATTGGAGTGATATAAACCATTGGGCAACCACCTCTGGAGGTACTATCTTGCATACTACAGTGCCTTCCTCAACAGATGATGTGTATTTTGATGCAAACTCATTTAACACTACCGGTGCAGTTGTTACCCTGGACGTTCAAAATGCTTTTTGTAGAGACCTAAATTGGACCGGAGCAGCAAACAACCCTACTTTTCAGTTTCAAATCCCTAACCAGTACAATGGAGATATCTTAAGAATTTTTGGTGACCTTTCTTTTATTCCAAACATGACTGTAAATGTTGGCAGAATAATTTTTGAGGGTTTTGCAGGTGCACCAAAACAAGTTCAAACAGGAAATAATCCACTTAGAACAATAAGATTTTCTGAGCTTAACCAAAGATGGGAATTAGCCGATACTCTAAAGGCTGATTATCTTGTGGTAGAAAGTGGGGAACTAAAAACCAACAATAATTTTGTTGATGTTGGTTGCCTTGACCAAACCACCCAAAACACTTTAGTTGAGTTTGATAGCTCCATTGTGAAGTTATCTTACAAAGATACTTGGGTTAGGTTTAACATTAATAATTACCCTTTTAATGCGGGTAACTCTACTATTATTTTTGCGGCAAACGCCAATTCTCATAACCTTAGCATTAATGGGAGCAATCAGGTGTTTCATAAAGTAATTTTCGAAGATTCAATAAGTACACATTACTTAGGAAATAACAATAATTTCAGTTGGGTTTACAGCAAAGGAAATTTAGAAGCTAGAAGCGATACTCTTGACACCCTTATTATTGATCCCGGAAAAAAATTAATGATCTACAATGGCGTAACAGCTGTTCAATCATTATTTGGCTTCAACGGAACCTGTGCCAAGCCTATATTTATTGAGGGAGAAACTTCAGGCTCTCCCACATTACATTTTAACCCCGGTGCAATTTCTTTAAACTACCTTTCTACAAAAAACATAAACTATACAGGTGGCCCTTGGATAGCCACCAATTCATTTGATTTAGGTAATAATACCGGAATAACCATTATCCAACCTGCTGTAAGTAATTTGTATTGGGTTGGAGGAACCGGAAATTGGGGTGATGTAAACCATTGGGCCTTCACCAGCGGAGGTCCAGGCGGTGCTTGTTTACCAAACGCCAGAACAAACGTGATTTTCGATGTAAACTCTTTTATTTCAGCTAGCGATACAGTTAAGATTGATATTAATGATGCCTATTGCAGAGACTTTACTTGGTTGCCCGGAGTTACGGGTAATCCGCTTTTAAAAGAAACATTTGCGGCAAAAAACCAAAACTTGCATGTATATGGAGATTTTACACTAGCTCCCACAATGGACTATGATTTTATTGGGTTTTTATGGTTCGAATCTGATACTGTAGGAAACACCATTAATACAAATACTGTGGAATTGTCTAGTCATATTTATTTTAACAACCAAACTGGTGAATGGAGTCTACAAAATAACCTAGCCACAAAAGGCAATAATTATTTCATACAAAACAGAGCAGGTTTGCTAAAAACTCATGGTTTTGAGTTAAATATCCATTCGATAAGAACATATTTTCCTCAATTACCTAATACATTCAGAAAGTTTAATTTTAGTGATTCTAAAATTAGGCTATACGGTGATTGGTCAGAATTACAATATACTGATAGCATTAACTTAAAGGCAGATTCAGCGCATATTTTATTGCATGGAAATAATAGAATTAGATTTGGGAAGACATTTGTTTCTACCGTTGAAATAATTGATACTTTATATGAAAAATATATTTCGGGGGGGCATTTTAATAAACTAATTATCCGAGGAAATATCGAGCAAATTAGCTTTGCTACAGATTCTTTATTACTCTTACCAGGTTCCTCATATCAAATAAGTAATGAGATAAATCAACCTTTTGATATTCTTCAATATATAGGTGCTAATGCTCCATGTGATAACCCTATTTTATTGTATTCGCAAGAGAGCCAATATGGAAATATTGAGGTTGCTCCACCGGTTACACAAAACATCAATAATTTACATGTTTCTGAGATAACCAACCATGGGCCTTCCATTAGCTTACCAAACTCATTTGATTTGGGAGGCAATTCCGGCTTTACATTTCCTGCAAACCTAGGAAGAACACTTTATTGGGTGGGAAATAGCGGCAGTTGGTTTAACGATACCTGTTGGAGTTTATCTAGTGGAGGTCTTGGAGGAAACTGTATTCCTACGGCTTTTGATACCGTAATTTTTAATCAGAATTCATTTTCCGCACCCAACCAAGAAGTTCAACACCAAGGAAAAACCATGATGGCACATACCCAAATTTGGGGCAACGTGCAGCCTAATTCAAGGTTTGCTCCAAACGGTAAGATATGGAATTTTGGTGATTTACTAATGGATAATACCACGTCAACAAATTTCCAAAATAGTTTTTACTTTAAGACTTTAAGTGCATTAGACACTAATCTTATCAATATTAGGAACAGAAGATTAGAAAACATTTATTTATTTAATCAAGGGGTTCTTTTATTTAAGGACTCTATTCAATTTAATACACTCTATCAGTATAAAGGTACTGCTGTTTTAGATTCAACTTTTTTGTTTGGTGGTCATTTTAGAATGCTAGGAAATGATTCAGCAAGTTTGTTTTTAAGCCATATGACCTTTGATGGTTGGCGATTTCTTAATGATAAATCAAATCTTTTCTTATCGGATAATAGCTCAATTATTTCTGTTAGGGAAATATTTCGATCTAGTACTCCTTTTTTAAATTTCAATAAAGTCATTTTAACAGGACAACCTAGTTGGTCAAATTCCGATTTTTACACCAATCGAAACACCATAAACAAAGCTGAATTTTTATATAATGCTCGAATACTAGGCAAAACGGAATTTAATAGCATCTATTTAGATGATAATAACTTATATGAATTTCAACACGCTGATACCCAACGTATTCATCATTTAGATGCCCGTTGGAACCCATGCTTTCCTATTACCATTCGCTCTACACAGCAAGGTACCCAAGCCCATTGGTTGCTACCAACAGACTCTATAGCAACAGATTTTATGGAGATTCGAGATTTAAACAATGCTGGTCCTGAGCCTTTTTATGCAGGAGATGCAGGGGTTGACCAAGGAAATAACACAGGTATATTTTTCTATAGAGCGCCCGGATTTATTTACGGCTTTCATGATGATTCGGTTATGCTTGCTTGCGATCCAATTAACTTTCAATACGAATTGCGCACCAATACCTTTCAAAAAGCAGATAGCTTCTTGTGGCATAATGGCTCAAAAGATACCTCTTTTTACGTAACCCAAACTGATACGATGCAAGTTGCCGCTTATTATGGTACCTGCATTGTGCGCGATACTGTGGCTATTTACGTAGATTCTTTACAAACCACTTTTTCTCCACAAGGCGTTATTTCTGATACTGTTTTGTGTTGGCATGATTCGTTGCAAGTTTCCTTGCATAAAGATACCTTGAACTACTTTTTTGAGTGGAACACGGGAAGTCAGCAACAAAACACTACCTATTTTCCTGATTCAACAGGGTATTTAATTGGGGTCGTCACCAATGGAGGCCAAACATGTATTGATTCCATTTTCATCGCCCTTAACGACCCTCCGCTACACATAGCTGATGACTCTTTAGTCTGCAGCGGTTTAGATAGTGTTGAAATAACTGCTCCCAAATATGCTTTTTATCAATGGGTAACAGGAGATTCATTGCAAAACATACATATTTTTCAAGATGGGACCTTTTGGCTAAAAATAACAGATAGCTTAGGGTGTAATAAAACTGATACTTTCGAGGTTATTTCACCTAATCCAATAACAAAAACTATAGTTATCGATTCTGTTATTTGCTTTGGGGAAAGTAATGGAGGTTTTTCGGTTACATCGGTAGGAGGTACCGGTAACTTGATTTATTATTTTGAAGATTCATTGGTTTCGAATTTATCAATGGATAGCTTATTTTCAGGTAATTATGTGTATAAGGTAGAAGATCAAAATGGTTGCTTTGTAATAGATTCTGTTAATATTTACCAGCCTGATACCTTAGGCATTAGGTTAGATATTGCAGAGCCAACTTGTTATGGGTATTCAAATGGTAGGATAGAGGTTATACCTACAGGTGGTAATCCGAACTATTCAATTAATTGGGTTGTGCTTCCTGATAGTTTTTTAGTGAATCAAATTGATTCGGGTAGCTACTTCTTTACCATTACCGATAAAAAAGGATGTATTTACGAAGACTCTATAACGATTGGCCACCCCAAAAAAATAAGAATAAATACTACCATTCCTGATTCGATTTGCGAAAACGATGAAATTACCATAACACCTCTAATCCTGCACGGAAATGCCCCATTTACTTTTGAGGCAAATGGATTATCTTTTTCAGATTCTTTGCCAATTGTGGGAATTGCCGATACCACCCTTAACCTGTTTGCGGTAGATTCATCAGGTTGCTACTCAGATACGCTAATTAAACGCCTGCAAATTCAAGATGAGTTAATCCTTAATTTACCAGATTCTATAACCTTGTGTTATGGCAATAAAGTTACCCTAGAGGGAACTACCAATAAACCCAATAAAGCTTTCGATATAATTTGGGATGATGGCCAAACAACCTCCTTAACAAGAGACTTTTTTCCGACCAACGCAAGTTATGTGGCAGAGTTGGTAAAAGGATGCAACAACAAAAAAAGAGACACCACCTTTTTTAATTATCAACCCGTGCCTTACCTAGATGTGGTAAAAGACTTAAATGTTAGCTGCGATGGGCTCAAACTTGGTTACGAGGCCTACTTAGAAGATGCATCAAGCAGTTATTGGCTTTTAAATAATGAACAAATAGAAGGTGATTTTTTAGAAACTACCTTACCTTTTGGAGGACCTAAAAACGCTTCTTTGGTTGGCTTTAATGAAGGATGTGCTGATACCTTAAATTTAGATTTAAATGAGTTTAATATTGATAGTTTAATAAAATCTTATTTACCAAATGTTTTTACCCCAAACAACGATGGGAAAAATGATTTTTTCGGCAAAGAACTAAAAGAGATTTTTCCTTGTGCCACTATTGAAATATTTTCAAGATGGGGCAATCCAGTTTTTAGTAATAAGTTTACTGAAAAACCTTGGAATGGAAAAATAAATAATAACCGTGAGCTTGTGCGACCAGGTACTTATTTTTACGTAATCAATTTTTACGAATACAGTTACAAAGGCTCTTTAACTGTAAATTATTAAAAATTTATTTTTTTTAGTTTATTCCGCTCATTATAAGCTTAAATTGAATTTCCTTAAAAAAACGCCCTAACTTGAACCCCGCCGGTGTGAACAGTTTTGGCGCTTTGGTTTGCCCTACCACTATAGTTTAAATCAATTTGAAGGTTATTGGCCAAGGTTCTTTGGTAATACACATTCCAAGTTAGATTTTGGCCGTTTTGTAGCCCTTCAAGCATCTCGAAACTTACCGGACTATTGGCGCCACCATCAAAGTTTATGTTTACCCAATTTAAACCTGCTGTAAGGTTGCCCTTGTCTAAACTTGCGGTTCTAAACTCTGCACCTAAAGTTCTAAAAAAGCTTTTTTCTCCGCCCGATATAAACTCACCAAAAGTGTCGAACTTTTTGGCTAAAATGTTGTGCTTCTCTTTGTAGTTAAACAGCAAGCTAACTCTGAAATTTGAGCTTGGCTGTAGACTAATTTTTGGCTCAGTTTCAAGATAATTTATGGTATAATCGCGGCGGTTAAAATAATCGGAAAGGTTGGTTTTTTGGCCCCACATGTACAAACCATTGAGCGTTAAAATATTGGTTAAGTTTAACCTTGCTTTGGCAGAGTAATTTTCATTTGTTCTCGACTCAAAACCATTGGTAAGTAAAGTTTTTCCTGTAACATCTTGCCATGTAAACTCAGCTCCAAACACTCTAGCAGAGCGATTAAAGTATGTTGAGTTTCTTAAAGAATTGTTGGTTGAAAGTAAATTGGTATCTGCAATTTGATAGGTTTGAACAAAGGGATTTAATTGTGTGGCAAAATCTTGGTCGGTGGTTTTTCTATCTGTTCTAAAAGCCATTTGATTTGAAAACCTCGAAACAAACTTTTTAATACCTTTTTTACTTCCCCAAACTGCTGCCGGATTGATAAAAAGGTTTTGACTAAACTGATTCGAAAAGGTTTTTACATAATCATCAGTTGGAAAAAATACCCTGATATAAGCTGCTTGGTCTTGGAAAATTGAAATTTCAAACTCGTCTAATTCCTTAATTCCGTTGTCGTTATAATCGTTCCAAGTATAAGTTCCTTGGCCAGCTTGCACTTCTATGTAAGTAAATTCTTTTTTAGACTCTAAACCTGAGCTTACCTCGTAAAATGAGTTTGAGGTTATGGCTCCTTTTAATAATCTAACTTGGTATTCTAGTCTATTTACTAGCGAGTTATCGGGCTTGTTGTTGGTTAAGGTTGAGTCTTTAATTAGTAAGGTTCTATAAGTTGTTTTGCCACGCAAAATGGCATTTGGGTTTTTCATCAAATCAAAAGAAAAGCCATAGGCCTCGCCCAAAGTGGAAAGTACCAATTGGTTCTGTGATGCATTAAAGTCTCTCCGTTGAACATAATTTATTTTGTATCGGTTTTTGGCTGTATCGGGGTTGGTTACAAAGTATTCGTATTCGTAAAAACGGTAACCATTGTTGTTGAGTGTATCTGTTAAAGCATCGCGACGTAGGTTATTTTCAAAGTCATCTCTATAGCCAACTACAAATTTTCCAATAGCTTGAGAAGCCAATGTTTTATGCCGGTAAAATGCATTTGTTTGTTTTTCGGTTTGGCTGTTGAGTAAATATCCGTTAAAATCTATTTTGAGTCCGCGAGTATTTGTTTTTATGCCCACATTATTTTTTAATCCTTTAAAATCGGTGTTTACATCGAAGTACTCGGTTTTTAATACCAAGTCGAATTTTTGGCCATTTTCAAAGCCTACAAAACCAGTAGTTATTTTTTGGTCTTTGGTGAGTTGAACATCTCTTAAATTCCAATCACGGTAAAACTCAACAGATCTAATTCGTTCAATTTCTCTAAAGTTTCTGTTCCAAAACTCAAAACCCGCCCCAGTTTTTAGTTTCCAATTATTTTTTGATTTTCCTAAATCTGATTTGTTCTGCCATTCACCTTTAAATGCTGAACCATAGTTGTTGTTGTTTCCAAATTTTGAGAAAGTATTTAAATCGTTGTTTGAAACAGCTGCTTCAATATTTACCTTGTTGTTTCCAAAATCTCCTTTTCCGCCAAGGGTAAACATTTGTTGTTGCTTAGGAGTTTCAATTAAAATTATGGGCTCAAAATTTCCGGTTGGTAATCCACTTACAGCATCAGGTGCACTCCATTTATAAACCCTACCGTTAGCCAAAGAGTTTGAAATTACATAGTTTCCGTTGCCAAAACCAACCTCAGAAAAACTCAATTTATACAACTGTACTTCTTGACTTTGGGAGAATACGAAAATGGAATCGTAATAAAACCCATTAATCAAAGTATCTGTTAAGGCATAAAGCACGAGGTTGTCGTTAAAATTTGCTGTATCGATGGCAGGAATTATGGCTAGGTTTAAACTATCGCCAATATTTGCCAAAAGTGTACGGTCCTCTTCATCTAAATCCTGCTGAATAGGCTGATTTTTATTGTCTTGCTCAGAGTATGCATTAAAATTTAATTGCCATTTTTCTTGTTTTACCGAGTTTGAAAACTGAAACAAAGACCTTTGGTAATTTAGCACAGAGTATTGAAACTCAACAATAATTCTTTTGTCTTTGGTGATGAGTTGTTTGGCGGTAAAAACCAATTCTGCCGTGTTGTAGTTTATGGTGTAATCATTTTCTTGTCCGCGCACCAACAATTTTCCATCAATGTAAACCCGCTCTGTGCCCGATAAAACCACAATAAACTGTTCGTTTTCAGTACCTCTTAATCGGTACGGACCTTGGTTACCCTCAACACCCTGAATAATATTTCTTCCAAATTTTCCCCTAGATATAGCTGCACTAGCTTGTACATCAACCTCAGTTTTGGAGTTGGTTTTAAAAGATGTTTCAAAACTTCCGCCTTGAGCTCGTTTAAAGTATTTCATAAAGTAGCTATCAGGTTTACCTAGCGTAAAATCACCTGCCGTTAATTTCGATTTATCATCAAATACTTGAATGTAAACTTGGTCAAAATCTTGTAATTGTTTGGTGTTTCCTTCGGGCTGAATAGGAATATTTTCATCTGAAATAGCCGCCAAAACAGATACATTATCAGTAATTTTTCCGGAAAGTTGAAGGTTTAAATTTGAGTTTACCGACAAGTTTTGGTTGTTTCCAAAGCTAATTCCACGCGATAAACTTCCCGATTTACTCAAGCCTGTTAATTCCCAAGGAGCTTCGCTTGGTTTTGCAATGGTGTATTCAAAAGGGTTTTTTATTTCTTTTTCTTCAGGCTGAATCAAACGAACATCTTTGTGAAAAGCCTCTTTGTTTAACTTAAAAGGCAGGGTTTTGTATTTTATAGAAGCTTCTTGGTTGGTTTGCGCCGATTTTGGAATTGCCAAATAAGCATTGATGTAATCTATGTAAATGCTTTGTTTATCAATGCCTTGCAGTTGAATTGAAGAAGGCGAAATAGAGAGTGTATCGAGCCGGACTGTATCTTGATTTAACCTGAAAACTTTATTTTTTGTTTGGCCATAGCCCAAAGCAGATAGCGCTAAAAGCGCCAAAACAAAAACAAATTTTTTCCACAAAACAATCGGCAATTTAAAAAAACAGTTAGTTTGGCTATTCAACGATTAGAAAACAAAATTCTTACAAATATCGGTTGCGGTAAATGATAAAGATACTCACCTATAACATTAATGGAATAAGAGCTGTTTTGAAAAAGGGCTTTTTAACTTGGTTACAACAAACCAACGCTGATGTTATTGGGCTGCAAGAGATAAAAGCTACGGCTGATAAAATTCCTGTTAAAGATTTTGAAGACTTAGGTTATCATTGTTATTTCCACCCTGCCAAAAAGCCAGGTTACAGTGGTGTGGCGATTTTAAGCAAGCAAAAACCCATAAACATTATTGAGGGTATTGGTAACCCAAAGTTTGATGATGAAGGCCGCGTAATCATAGCAGAGTTTGAATCCTTTTCTTTTTTGTCTGCCTATTTTCCATCTGGTGCATCAAGCTTCGAAAGGCATGAATACAAACAAGAATTTTTGGCTCATTTTTTTGAGTTTGTAAAAACCTGCCCCAAAAAACTCATTATTGGTGGCGATTTAAACATTTGTCACCAGCTAATTGATATTTACGACCCAGTAGGATTATTGCAGGCTTCAGGCTTTTTACAAACCGAAAGAAAATGGCTTTGCTATTTGCTAGATTTAGGCTTTACAGATACTTTTAGAATGTTTAACCAAGAGCCCCATAATTACACTTGGTTTAGTTATATGGCAGGCGCCAAACAACGTAATTTGGGTTGGCGAATAGATTATTTGCTAACCAACAAAAACCTAATACCTAAGGTAAAAAATTGCCTAATTTTAAAAGAAGTAAATTTTTCAGACCATTGCCCGGTGATGCTTACCCTAAAACCTGATTTATTAGTGAAACACTAAAAATGGTGAGTAAAAACCACCCAATAAACCCTTGCACAATGGTTACGTAGCGTGCAGCGCCATGGGTGGGAATATCGCCAAAACCAAGGGTGGTAAAGCGTTAAGTGATAATGTTAGGGCGTTGAGGAGATGGATAAAGCCGGTGTAAATTATGAAGAAAAAAGACGAAAGGAAAAAGGAGAAAGGATTCTTTTCTCTTTGTTCATTTGTCCTTCCTCTAAGGAGTTTTTTCCACCGTTTTAAAAACTCAGCCCTATTAGTCACATCCCAATCACTCGGGAAGAAGAGGTAGAAAATAGCAAAGATCAAAATCACCCAAAGGCTTTTAATGACTGCTTTGGCGGGGTTGGTGCCGTAATCTGTAAAGTAGTTGAGGAATTGGTTAAGCTTCCACCTAAAGTAGGTTTCGAAGGTTGGGTTTTGTGTATAGAGGTATTTCCAACGGTGGGTTTCTACTTGCTTTAGCTCAGCATAGCAGCCATTGGCAGACTCTTTATCACCATTTTTTTTGAAAATATCATACAAGGTTTGGTAAACCCTAATTAATTGCAAAAAATCTTTATTAGTGGCTTTTGATATTTCTGAATTTCCTTCAAATGCTGCTGAATCAATTACCTCATAACTGTCCCCAAAAAGCGAAGAATGTTTTAAATTACTTGGTAAGAAAGAGATCTTGTAATTTTTAAAATCGCTCCAATAAATTTCGTTTCGTAACTCAGGAAAAATAAATTTATCAAGAGCAATTTTATTTAGTTTATTTCCATCAAATTTTAAACTACGTTCAATTTCTAAATGTTTTGGCAAATTATGTTGTTTAACAAAACGTCCCTTAAGTAAGAGTTTTTTACCGTAAGTAAATCATTTTTTAATTCTCCAATATTCAATAAGGTTATTGTTGATTTTTCAATTGACAGAGCTACTTTCTCATTGTTTTTTTCAGAGATTAGTTCAGTAGAAATTATTAATGATTCGAAGCTGCTATTTCTTATAGATGGAATATATGAAATCCAGGTTTTTTTAATTTTTGAGTTGTTATAATCCTGAACTTGAATAAGTTTTGATTGAATTTTACAATTAGTTATTGTTAAATTCGAAATGGCCATTCCATCAATATTTATATCTAAAACACTATTGCTAATATTTATGGAAAACGGAATATGGAAAATTGAGTCTCCAACAAAATATGATTTAAGATTTAATAAATTTTCTTTATTTAATACTCTTTTTTCTTGCAATCCTATGTCGAAATAAAAACCTGAATCAACAATGATTTTTATATCAGAAATTAGCAGGTTACTATTAATTAACCTTTTATTTTCAGCTAAAATTGGTGAAAAGTCATTTTTAATAATTTTTTCAATTATTAATGCACTTAAATTAACCGTATCGGTATAAACAGCTTCCTCTTCTTGGGCAGCAAGTGGCTTGTTAAATCCAATAAACAAAAATATTAAAGGGGCAAAAAAGAGGTTGGTAAACTTCATGATATTAGAGGTTTAGCCAAAATTAAGATTTTATGCATACTCTACTTTAAAAAATTAGTAATGAAGAATTATGAATGAATAATTGGAAGGGTTTATAGCGGAGAGTTTGGAGTCGAAAGTCAAAAGCCAACAGCCAACAGCCAACAGCCAAAAACTACCCAAATCCCTAGTCTTTCTGTCTTTACTCCTTTACGTCCTTCTGCTCTCCTCTTAAAACCTCAACCCATATTGCAAAGCCATTGTGCGTGGTGGTTGAATATCACCTGGGCGACCCATTATTTCGCGGTTAAGCAAGTTGTTAATCACCAAAGTAACTTTTGAGTTTTGGTTGATGGTATAGCCCAAACGCATATCGAAAACATAATCGCCTTGGTTAAAGCGTTGGCGGTATTCTTTTAAACCAGGCAGAATAACAGTACTTGGTAGGCCTGCAATCAAAGGTCCTTCAAAGCTTCGGTCTATGTTTTCCATAAACGAGTTGAACCTAAAGCTTGTGCCAAACATCCATTTATTGTACTCAAACATAACATCAGCTTTGGCCAAATGACGATAGCGGTATTTCAAAATAGCATTGGCATTGGTGTCTGAAAATCCGGCTTGGTAGGCTGAATCAAATCCTAAATTTATTGGATTCATAAAAGTGTAGCCAGCCATCAAAGTAGTTTTTATGCCCAATATTTCACCTTCGCCACCTATAGAAAAATCTAATCCATTTATTCTTGCTCGCCCAATATTTACCGACTTAAACCCTATGTTGTTGAGCAAATCTAAAAAGGTTGGGGTGGTAATAGAATCTGGCAAATAAAGCCCGAAGGTAAACTCCATCATGTTTTGGTATTCTGTCCAGAAGTAAGCTGCATCTGCAAAGCCTTTCCAATTGCCAATTTTAAAAACTTGTTTTACGCCAATTTCGGCATTCCAACCTGTTTCGGCTTCTAATTCAGGATTCGGAAAAACACGCAGCAAACTAATGTTGGTAGCCACAAACTTTTCGGCAATTGAAGGAAACCGATAACCTTGCCCAAAAGATGTCCTCAAAAATGTACCTTCAAACAATTGGTAATTTAA
>JABAYK010000019.1:32748-51312 GCA_018609045.1 Flavobacteriales bacterium | reverse complement strand
TGCATAAAAAGTAACTCTTGGGTCGAGGTGAAAACGGGTGTTGGTATAGTAACTTAAAGAAGTTGTTGCTGTGTCTAACCCGCCACTTGGCAATAGGGCAGTTGTGTCGCTTTCCCAAATAAAAAACAAACCACCATTTACCCGCATGCCGCCACCATTAAGCTCGAAACGCCATTTGTTGTTGAGGTTGTATCCCAATTGGAAAGCAGCACGCAAGCGTTGTTCGGTTTCGCCTTGTTTGTAGCCTGCATCATTAAAACCACTTGCCTGTATGCCAACATCAAAGTTTTTGATTCTGCGTAAGTGATTAAAATTAAAACCCGTGTAAGTTGGGTTGGCACCTTGCCAATGTTTCAATGGTTTGTATAAATTATTGGCAGAGTCTCTTCTGTTTCCAAGTGTATCTGGCCTTACGGGGTCGTTGTAAAAACCCTGAAAAATATTGAGTTGTGTTTGTGGTGTTTCGGTTGGTTTTTGCGTTCTGATGTTAATCACTCCGTTTAACGCCGAAGACCCAAATAGGGCAGAGGATGCCCCTTTTAAAACTTCAACCTGACCAATATTTTCAACAGGCAAATAGTTCCATTTTACATCGTTTGCATCGCCCGAAATTAAGGGCATGTCGTCTAGTAAAATCATCACGCGGCTTCCTGCGCCATAGCTGTAACCGCCACCACCGCGAATGTTTGCTTGGCCATCTAAAACAGTTACCGATGGAACTTGGTCTATGGCTGTTTCAAGGTTATAAGTGTTTTTGGTTTCAATTAAACCAGTTTTCAAAACCTCCATCGAAATGGGAACTTTTTCAACTTCCTGTTTTCGTTTAGAAGCAGTAATCACCAACGTATTTAGGCTTGTAGTATTTTCTTCTAATTCTATGGCCAATTCAACTGTTTGGTTTTGGGTAACTTTAACCTGTTTTTCTATGGTTTTAAAACCGATAAAACTGCATTTTACTTGGTAACTTCCTGCTTCAACCTCAAGGTTAAAATTGCCATCAATATCGGTCACGGTGCCTTTATTGGGTAAAACATAAATTGATGCACCCACAATTGGGCTTAGTGTTTTTTGGTCGGTAACTTTTCCTTTTATTGTGGTTTGCCCAAAAATTTTAAGCGTTACCATAAAAGCAAATACAAAAATTAAGGTTGATTTTACAAGATTCATTACCTCAAATATATGCTTTGGTAAATTTGAAAAAAAACGTAATACTTATTTTTATAATTCTAAATTGATAAAAATGAAAAAATTTACTTGGCTTCTTATCTTTCTTCTTTTAGCAGGAATTGGCTTTGCACAAAACAATGCTCCAACAGTTTTGGTGAATACTTTCGAGGTTGATTTCGGCTCAGAAGTGCTTACCATAGATTTTGATGTAAACGACACCGAATCTGACCCCATTGAAGTGTCCTTTTTGTTTTCGGAAGACGGGGGTCAAACCTTTACAAAATTTTCTGTAAATTCTCTTTCAGCTACGCCGCCACTAAACAACGGAAGCTATGTGGCAAATTGGAATTACCAAAACAAAGTTGTCGATATTACCCAAACAATAATTAGGATTGTTGCCAATGACGATAAATTGCCACAACCATGTGATTTGGCAAATGAAGTAGACACAAACAACCTCAAAAATTGGGTTACTTGGTTTCAAGGCCCAAGAAATTACAATGTTGATTCAGCAAGAATTAACATGATAAAAGATAGCCTCGCAAACTATTTTAATCATCTCGGGTTAACCACAAACAGGGTAAATTTTACCTTGTCGGGAAGAAGCGGCGAAAACATAATTGGGCAAAAGTCAGGTTTGTGGAATTCACCTAAAACTTTATTGGTTGATGCTCATTTTGATGCAGTACCTGTGAGTCCGGGAGCAGATGATAATGCCTCTGGGATGGCTGCGGTTTTAGAAGCCGCAAGAATAATAACAGAATATCAATTTGCCCAAAACATAGAGTTTGTTGGCTTCGATTTAGAAGAAGAGGGATTGTTAGGAAGCAGGAATTACGCTGGTAACATCGCGGCAAGCAAAGAAATTATTGGAGTATTGAATTTTGAGATGATTGGTTATTTCACCAACCAACCCAATACCCAAATTTTACCAACTGGTTTTGGGTCTTTATTTCCTACTCAAACAGCAGCCATAATTGCTGATAGCAGCAGAGGTAATTTTATTACAAACGTTTATAACAACTCTTCTGCAGGTTTAGGTTCAACATATTTTCAACAAGCTACCAATTGTGTTTCTAACTTAAAGATTATTAGTTTAGAAGTGCCAGGAAATGGCTCTTTGGTTCCAGATTTACGCCGCAGCGACCATGCTCCGTTTTGGGATAAAAACCTTCCGGCTTTAATGCTAACTGACGGGGCAAACTTTAGAAACATGAATTACCACACCACAAATGATTCTATTTCAACATTAAATTTTAAGTTCATGAAACAAACAGTTTCGGCCGCAGTTGCCGCTGCTGTTAGTTTAGCAGAGCCAAGTCATGGAACCTCAACCGATATTAATTTAAGCTTAGTAGAAACAGAAAATCATCACCATGAAAATTGTGAAGTTAAAGTGTATCCAAATCCTGTAAAAGATGTTTTAGAAGTGTTTTTAGGAGAATGTTTTGATAGTCAACTACTTATTGAGGTTTATGATTTAGAGGGCAAAAAGAGCTTTCAAGAGTTTAGGAAAACCCAATCTAAAAACATTTCTGTAAATGTAAACAAGCTAAAAAGTGGGAGTTATGTTCTGGTAATTACTTCCAAGCATGAGCAACAAAGTATGGTTTTTCAAAAAAGCTAATCTTTAAAACCGCTTTTGATGTGTAAATCTCTTTGAGGGAAAGGAATTGTAACATTATTTTTTCTGAAAGCATCATCAATAGCGAACCGAATATCACTTTTTATTATTTCTACATGCCAAGCTTCTTCGGTCCAAAAAAGAAGCTCAAAATCTAAGGATGAATCGCCAAAGCTAGAAAACCTTACCAATGGCTTTGGCGTATTGTCAACATCTGGGTGATTTAAAGCGCATTCAACCAATAGCTTTTCAACCAAACGGGTATCCGAGCCATACATAACACCAACTTTTATTACGAATCGAGTACGCTTATTTTCTGTGCTCCAATTAATTACATTGTTTCCAATTAGCTTAGAGTTGGGTACAATTATCATGATTCCATCTCGGGTTTTTATTCGGCTTGTGCGGATGTTAATTTCTTTCACTTGCCCAACCAAACTATCAATCTCAACTACATCGCCTACCGCAACAGATTGCTCAAAAAGCAAGAAAATGCCCGATACGATGTCGTTAAAAATATTTTGGAGCCCTAAACCAATACCTACAAAAAGTGCTGCAGAAGAGGCAATTAAAATTGATACATTAATACCCAAGCTCTCAATGGCGAAAATGGTAGCCATAGAGTAAATAAGGTATTTTACTAATTGAGACATGGTGTAAGCCTTGCCTTTATCTATTACCTCATTATTTACCCGGGCTCTTTTTATCAGTTGAGAAATTAGGTAAAAGCTTATTCTAGCTATTGCCATAATCATCAAAAGAGTAATGATGTTTATGAGCGAAATATGAACTCTTTCCGTTTGGATAAATTCATATTCTAATATTTCTTTTAGGGAGCTTAAAAATTCAATTATCTCTTGCATACTATCTAATTACAATTCCGAGAGGCTTAGAAAGCATTTTTTTTACTTCGTCAAGCTTCTTCTTTTCTTGCATCAAAGGCATAATATCTTCATTGTTTTGATGCCCTGATTTTATTTTTTGCTCTAATGCTCCAATTAATTTCATGAGTCTTTTAGAGCGCAAGTGCAACAATGCTGATTCAATGGCCAAACGAATTTTTTCTTTTTCGGTTTTTACGAAAATCTTTTTGGTGTCCCATTTATGCAATTCATTTCCTGGTTTTAAGCAATCAATGTACACATTTCTAACATCTTCAGGAGCGTGAACTAAAAAGTAGTTTTCGTCCATTTGGCCTTCTGTTTCTAATTGACTCTTTACAGTTTCGAAAATATTTTGAAAAGTTGTGTTTTCAAATGCAAAACCATCTTCTAAAAGCTCTGCAATTATGATAGTGCCCGCATTTAATATTTCTTCATCTGGGTCAATAATTGGATTTCCTAGTTTATCGAATTCGGGTTCTTTTTCAACGCCAATATTGCAATAGGTAAGTAAAACCCTAATTACTTCACTTTCTTGAGCGTTTAAATCGTTCTCGTTTACATGTACCGATACTTTGGTAATTTGTAAATCCTCTAAGGGAGCATCTCGGTAAACTTCACCTTGGTTGCGTTCGTCTTTTTGGCGCTTGTCTTGGTCGTTTTTTCGCCGAATTTTATTCAGCTCTAAAACTAAAGTTCGCTCTTCAACATCTAATAACTTCGAGCATTCTTTAATATAAACGGCCCTTGTTAAATGATCAGGAATTAAAGCAATGGAGTTAACCACATCGCGCAACAACTTGGCTTTTTGCAATGGGTCGTTTTGTGCGTCTTTGCTTAAAATATCTGTTTTAAAAACAATAAAATCTTTGGCTTGTGAAGCCAAAAACTCTTTTGTTTCTTCGGTTTCGTGTTTTTGAGCGAAAGAGTCGGGGTCTTCTCCATCAGGAAAAGAAACAACCTTGATGTTTAACCCTTGGGTCAACAACATATCTATACCACGAAACGAGGCTTTTATGCCGGCTGCATCTCCATCATAAAGTACAGTTACATTGTTGGTGTATCTTTTTATGAGCTTAATTTGGTCTTCGGTTAAGGAAGTTCCAGAAGAGGCAACTACATTTTCAATTCCGTTTTGATGCAAAGAGATTACATCGGTATAACCTTCAACCAACAAGCAATTGTCTTGCTTTATTATTTCGCTTTTGCTTTGGTAAATGCCATAAAGGGTTTGGCTTTTGTTGTAAATTATAGACTCAGGACTGTTGATGTACTTGGGTATGTTTTTATCGGTGCGAAGGGTTCTTCCCCCAAAGCCAATTACCCTACCCGAAAGATTGTGAATAGGAAACATTACCCTGCCTCGGTAAGTATCGTAAACCCGTTCGTCTTTTTGTTTGGCCAATCCAACCTTTACCAAATATTCGGTTTTGTAACCATTTTCTTTGGCTGCTTTCACCAAGTTTTCCCAACCTTCTGGGTTATACCCCAAATTGAATTTTTTGATGGTTTTGTCGGTAAAACCACGCTCTTTAAAATAACCCAAGGCCACAGATTTGCCTTCGTCGGTATCCCAAAGTTGCTCGCTAAAATAGGTTTGCGCGTAGTTGTTGATTACATATAAACTTTCTCGCTCGCTTTGGGCTTCTTTTTGCTCGGGCGACATTTCCTCATCTTCAGGAATTTCGATGTTGTAACGCTTGGCCAAAACCTTTAAAGCTTCAGGATACGAGTAATGCTCGTGCTCCATTAAAAAGGTAACTACATTACCGCCTTTGCCCGAACTAAAATCTTTAAATATTTGCTTTACTGGCGACACCATAAAAGAAGGTGTTTTTTCATCGGCAAAAGGGCTGAGGCCTTTTAAGCTTGAACCAGATTTTTTAAGATTTACAAAATCACCAATAACATCCTCAATACGGGCAGTTTCAAATATTTGATCGATGATATGTTTTGGTATCAATTAGCGATTTTTTTAGCGAACGTCGAAGGTAAAAATTATTGAGGATTTTAAACAACAAAAGCTAAGCTTAATTCTCTCGCTCAATGGTAAATTTTATCAGTTGTTTAAGCGAAGTTTTGGCTTCGCTGTCTTCAAACTCATCTAAAATAGCCAAGGCCTCGTTGGTGTATCGCTCCATCAGTTTTTGGCTGTATTCAATGCCTCCACTTTTAAAAACAAACTCCATTACCTCGTTTATTTTTTTATCGTTTTTTGAGTTGCTTTTTACAATGTTGATGATTCTGCTTTTTTGGCTGCCTGATGAATTATTGAGTGCATAAATCAAGGGCAGGGTTGTTTTCTTTTCTTTGATATCGATGCCCGTTGGTTTGCCCGTTTTTTTTCCCAATCCAAAATCGAACAAATCATCTTTTATTTGAAAGGCAATGCCGGCCTTTTCTCCCATTAACCTGGCCAATTCTATTTGGTGTTCGTTTGCGCCCGTAGAAGCAACTCCAACCGCGCAACAAGCAGCTATTAGCACTGCTGTTTTCATCCTAATAATATCAAAGTAAATTGATTCTTCAATATTTAGGGTTCGGGTTTTTTCCATTTGCAAAAGCTCGCCTTCACTCATTTCACGAACGGCATTAGAAACAATTTGCAACAGCTGAAACTCTTTGTTGTCAATAGCCATTAACAAGCCTTTTGACAAAAGGTAATCTCCTACCAAAACGGCAACTTTGTTTTTCCAAAGGGCGTTTAGCGAGAAAAATCCTCTTCGGTAAGCAGCGTCGTCAACCACATCATCGTGCACTAAAGTAGCGGTGTGTAAAAGTTCAATTAAAGATGCTGCATTGTAGGTTGAATCGTTTACCGAACCTGTAAGTTTGGCCGATAAAAACACAAACATGGGCCTAAGTTGCTTGCCTTTGCGTTTTATTATGTAGTGGGTAATTCTGTCGAGCAGAGCCACCTTGCTTTTCATAGATAATCTGAACCTTGGTTCAAACAAATCCATGTATTCAGCAATGGGTTTTTTTATGGTATCTATCGAAATATTTTCGCTCATTTTTTTCTCTCCAACTTCAACACTCCAAACCTATAATATCTTTTATTACCAGCCTGCACCAAATATGATGAATCATCAACCTTAACACATTCTCTCACCAATAAGTTTTCAGACTTGTCTAATTCTAAGCTTAATTCTTCGGAGGTTATATTTTCATTATCAACTTTAACGCTTAAAAATTTGCCTCTTCCTCCTTCTTCAAAGGTTTTTAATTTTTCTATTCGAGCCTGCATTTCATTTGGATTTCGGTTATTGTCGTAAAAAAGAAAATAGTTGTTTTGTCCATCGGTTAGCCCTAAAAACGATAAATCTAAACAGCTCGAAGTGCTGCTGTATTGTGCCTTATTGATGATGTTGTAGCTTTTGAACTTTCCGTTTGGGTCGAGGTTAATTTCAATTAAATCGTTGTAATAGTAATTTTGTTGGCAGTTAATGATGCCGGTTCTCATATCGGTAGTACAAATTTCTCTGAAGAGATATTGCTCGATAATAAAAGAGGAAGAGCCATCTTTTTTAGGCAAAAAACTTTTCACAAAAAACTCGTCTAGCTCTTTTCCTTTTTCCAATTGGTTTTCATTTAAAAAGGCAGCCTTCAAAAGATATGGGTAAGGAGAAAAAGATGACTTTATTATTTTTCGTAAATCTGTATTGATGTTGATGTAAAAAAAGCCTGATGATTCGTCTTGCGCCTTTGCGTTGTCAGAGTACAAACCCATAATATTTAGGTTATTGCTATCGAGCCGAAAAGCTATATCTGAAATAGATTTATTGGGGATTTCAATTTCATATTCTTTTATTTCTTTTTTGTTAGAAACGCTTTCTATCATTACATATTTAAAGTTGGGCAAGCCGGGACTCCAACGTTTAAATAAATCGGTGATTTTAATTAAGAAATAGGCATTTTCATCTTCTCCTAAATCTAATTGGGTTAGCTCTACTTCTCTAGCTTTATAGGGCAAATCAAATACTCGAGTTGTATGAGGTTTTAACTCCGAATTCCAAATGGAATATCTTATTTTTTGGTTGGCGGCTTTTTCGAAAGGCTCTACCGGAAAAACAATAAACTTGTCTTTTTTTGGATTGGTGGTGATATTGAAAACCCCTCTTCGAGAGGCAGAGTATGCTTCAATTGAATCTAACAAAATATTCTCTTTTACCGGCCTTCCTTTTTTGTTAAACTGAGATACATACAACAGGTTTTTTCCATTGCTGCGGTTAAAGTCTGTATAGAAAATGCAAACCGTTTGCTCAATTCCAATAATTTCTATAATGGCTTTTTCTTTAGATTTTAGGTAAGGTAAAGACAACTGTTGGTTAACTGTTTTTTCTTGGGTATTTAGGTTGAAAGTTTCTAAAAAGTAAGATTCGTCATTTAACAATGAAGAAGCTTGGCCCGAAATCACAAACAACAATGAGTCGTTTACAGGGCCGATCATTTTTACAAATTGTGGGCTAGAAACAGGAAACTCATGTGAAGCAGTCCAATTGATAGAATATTGCGCAATAACGCTAAGGTTAAAAAATCCAAATAGTATTGCGATTAGTTGTTTCACGCAAACACAGCTTTGTTTTTGTTGGCCAATTGCCCGCAAGCTGCATCAATGTCTTTTCCGCGGCTTCGTCTTATGTTGGCAGTAATTCCCTTTTCTTCTAAGTAAGCACAAAAAGCATTTACTTTTTGCTCATCAGCTTTTTGAAATTCCCCATCGTCAATTGGGTTGTACTCAATAATATTAACTTTTGAAGGCACTTTGGCGCAAAAGCGAACTAGCTCTTTGGCATCTTCAATACTATCGTTAAAGTCTTTAAAAATGATGTATTCAAAGGTTACTTTTTGTCCTGTTTTAGAAACAAAATATTGCAGCGCTTTGGTTAAAACAGCCAAGTTATTTTGGTCGTTGATAGGCATTATTTTACTTCGCTTTTTATCATTTGCTGCGTGTAGCGAAAGGGCCAAGTTGAATTTCACTTCGTCATCGCCTAACTTTTCAATCATTTTAGCGATGCCTGCAGTTGAAACAGTAATTCGTTTTGGAGACATACCCAAACCTGTTGGCGAGGTAATTTTTTCTACCGAACGCAGCACTTCGCGGTAATTTAGCAAAGGCTCACCCATGCCCATGTAAACAATATTGGTAAGCGGTTTTTGGTAATTTTTTAACGATTGCTCATTAATTAAAACTATTTGGTCAACAATTTCTGAAGCAGTTAAATTGCGCAACCTTTTTAACTTTCCTGTAGCGCAAAATGCGCAAGTTAAACTGCATCCAATTTGGCTCGAAATACAAGCTGTAAGCCTTTTGGGTGTTGGAATCAAAACCCCTTCAATTACCTTTTTATCAGGAGTTTGAAAAGCAGATTTTACGGTTCCATCATTGCTTAATTGAACATCGCCAACATCCAACTTTTGAAATAAAAAGTTTGCTTTTAACTTTTCGCGTAACGCCAAAGAAAGGTCTGACATTTCATCAAACGATTTGGCATTTTTTTGCCACAACCAAGCATAAACTTGTTTTGCTCTAAACGATTTTTCTCCCATGTTGGTTAGGGCTTCTTGCAAAGCTTCTAAATCGAGAGACTTAATATCAATTGGATTGGGCATTTTGCGAATTTACCGATAAAATAAACGGATTAAAAAAGAGCTTCAGCAATCTTTAAATCTACAGGGGTAGTAATCTTAATGTTTTCGCGGTTTCCTTCGGTTAAAAAGATTGATTTGCCTGAGGCTTCAAAAACAGTAGCATCATCAGAAAAATCTGTTTTATTAGTGGCTGCAAATGCCTCTTTGATTAAAGAACTTTTAAAAACTTGTGGGGTTTGGATAATTTGGTACAAATTTCTATCGACCGCCGTGTTTTTGTGATCTTTTACTTTTCTTAGCGAATCAAAAACGCCGATTGCAGGAATTCCATTGCCTTTTTGCTCAGCACTTTCGAAAGCTTTTTGCAAAGTTTCTTTAGAAACCAAAGGTCTAACCGCATCGTGTATGCCAACCAAGCAATTATTTGGAATTTCCTGTAATCCGTTTTTAACCGATAAAAACCGAGTAGCACCGCCTTCTACTAAAGTAAAATCTTGCGAAAAATTGTGTTGCCTTTTTAGGTTGTAAATGGTTTGAACATGTGTTTTTGGGGCAACAACCACTATGTTAATTTGGCTATTGTAATTTACAAACGCATTTATCGACCTAAATAAAATAGGCAAACCATTGAGCAGCAAAAATTGCTTTGGTATTTCTCCTCCCATCCTAGAGCCAGAGCCACCTGCTACAATTACTGCGTATTGTTGCAAAACCTAAAAATTAATCGATGATTAATATCGCATCTCCGTAATCGTAGAAACGATATTTTTCTTTGATGGCAACTTTGTAAGCATTCATTACAAAATCATAATCTCCAAAAGCACAAACCATCATCAACAAGGTAGATTCTGGTGTATGGAAATTGGTAATCATGCTGTTGCAAACCCTAAAGTCGTAAGGAGGAAAAATAAACTTGTTGCTCCAACCTTCATAAGGTTTCAAAAACCCATCAGTAGAAACTGAAGTTTCGATAGAACGCATGGTAGTTGTACCAATGGCGCAAATATTTTTTCTAGCTTTTTTGGCTTGGTTTACACGGTCAACACAGTCTTGGCCAATGTAAACTTCTTCGCTATCCATTTTGTGTTTGGTAAGGTCTTCAACCTCAACAGGTCTAAAAGTACCTAAACCGATATGAGCTGTAAGTTTGGCGAAATCAATTCCTTTAATTTCTAACCTTTTCATTAGATTTTTGCTCATGTGTAAACCAGCGGTTGGAGCTGCTACAGCACCTTCTTTGGTAGCATAAATAGTTTGAAAACGCTCTGCATCTTCAGGCTCAACAGGTCTATCAATATATTTTGGAAGAGGAGTTTCACCTAAAGTATAAATTGCTTTTTTGAACTCTTCGTATGGTCCATCAAACAAGAATCTAAGTGTTCTACCTCTTGAAGTGGTGTTGTCAATTACCTCAGCAACTAATAAATCATCATCACCAAAATAAAGTTTGTTTCCAATTCTAATTTTACGGGCTGGGTCAACCAAAACATCCCACAATCTGCTTTCTCTGTTGAGTTCTCTCAATAAAAAAACTTCAATTTTAGCACCTGTTTTTTCTTTGTTGCCGTACATACGGGCAGGGAAAACGCGAGTATCATTCAATACCATTACATCACCATCATCAAAATAGTCTAAAATGTCGGTAAACATTTTGTGTTCTATTTCGCCTGTTTTGCGGTGTAAAACCATTAGCCTACAGTCGTCTCTGTAAGGTGTTGGGTATTGAGCAATAAGTTCTTTCGGTAAATTGAATCTAAACTGAGATAACTTCATAAGTGCGCAGTTAGCGTTAAAATTAGGGGTGCAAATTTAAAAAAATAAACATTGTAAATTTTAATGATGTTTTATTTAAAAAAAATAGATATAAATGTCTTGTTTGGAAAGCTAAGTTTTTGGTTTTCTGCATTTTTAGCAAAAAAATAAATGCTTATATTGCATTCACTTTTTTATATGATTACCAACAAGGCCACTGTTAAATTGCCTCTATTTGATACCACTTCTGTTTGCGGCAACTACAACATTGAAGTTAGAGGCCAGCTTTGTGATGGCACTGAAACGATCGAAACTTTGAATTGGGATAGGTACCACTTAAGCCCAGCTTATGGGCAACCATCTTTAGATTATATTTTTTCAACCTCAATGTCATGCACAATCGGACAAAACTGTTGGTTGGAAATTGAAACCTCAAGGGCAACAGAACTTGATATTGATTTAGATGATACTTCAAATAATAATTTATCTACCTTCAATTTTAATTCAGGAGAAGAGGAATTATATAAGTCGCATCAATTATTTAATATGAAAGATTATTAGTCCCAAAGCCCTAGCAGTATAACTTTTTATTTAAACGGTGACATACTTGGGTTTTGTAAAAATTTAGATATTGGAAACATTGAAATAAATTTTGATTATGTTGATTAGACTAATTTCCATTCTATTTCTTGCTCTACCTTTTTTATCAAAAGGTCAAAACTGGCAAGTTAATTCAGATGTTTTCTCAAGGGAGTATCTTCATGTTTTTAACGGGGAGAAAATTTTTATTACTAGCGATTTAGGTTTTTGGAAATCTGATGATTTTGGGAAAAACTTTATATATGAATATTTCAAATTTAACAATGGGACAAAATTTTTCCCATCGGGATTTTGCGGGTTGAGTATACTAAATAATAATTCCATTTACAGAGCAAGCTATTCATCTGTGGGAAATTCAAATTATTTTTTAGTAAGATATAACGCGCTAAAAAATCAGTTTTTTAAGGTTTCTAATGATTCAATAAATAATTCAATAATTCGTCCCTTTTATCAAAATAGATACAGTGCATTAGCATTTAAATTTGATACGCTTTTTAAATTAGATAGTGTTATTGGAAAATATGAAGTATTAAATGTTTTTGATCCAATACTAAATAATATTGGAACTTATTCTCATGTGTCTGAAATCAACTCCGAGGAGGTTCTAGTATCCTTTAGAAAAAAAACCTTGAATTCAAATAATGATTGGGTTTCTCAAATTGAAGTTTTTAAATTAAATATTGTAAATTTTAATTTGGAGTTAGAGTTGAAGATATTTGGTAAATCTAGTTGGATGTATAAAAATAGTGTTGGAGAAAACTACTTAGTAGGCCAATATGGCCAAATTTTCAAAAGAGATAGTTTAACAGGTAATTGGCTAAATATAGGTCTAGGAAAAAACTTTGAGGTACGTGGTAATTTTCAAAACTTAGATTCAGGGGTATGCTACAATGCTAATTATTTTGAGGGCCGTAACTTTTACTACACCACCAACGGTGGAGAAGATTGGCTAGAAGTTGAATTACCCAAAGATTTAATAAACGTAAAAGGGGCGGCCATAAAAAACAACAAGGTTATGGTTTTTGGTTTCGATACTGTTTACCAACAAACCCGCCTTTACCAAACAGATGATATAACTCAACATTCTATTATCAACACAATAAAAGGAGGGCAACCAGCACCTATAGGTTTATCAGAAACTAAAATTCAAAACACCATAAACATTTACCCCAACCCAACCAACCAAAACTTTACTATTGCGGCAACAGAAATACCAAAAGCCATTAAACTATTTAATGCAGTTGGGCAATTGATTTATGCAGAAACCCCAATGCAAAACATAACCCAAATACAAGTTTCACAATTACCAAGAGGCTTATATTTTGTGCATATACAGCAACAAAATGGTGAAGTTTTATTGAGAAAGGTTGTTGTTAATTGAGGTTAGTTTTTGTAAACCCTTCTTACCCTAGAAGAAATATCAGTTAGCACCTCGTAAGGAATGGTGCCAATCATTTCACTAAACTTTTCTAAGCTAAAGTTTTCGCTAAAAACCTCTACGGCATCTCCTACCTTACAATCAATATCAGTAACATCTAACATGGTAATATCCATGCAAACATTGCCAATTATTTTGGCCATTTTGCCATTGAGGTAAAGTTCTCCCTTGTTGCTTAAACTGCGGGGTAAGCCATCGGCATAGCCTAAAAACACCAAAGCAATTTTTGAGGGTTTTGTTACAACACCTTTTCTTCCATAGCCAACAGTATCACCCGGATTTAAAAGCTTTATTTCGGCAATGCGGCTTTTTAGGCTGCAAACATTTTTCAGTTTTTGCGCGATTTCAGGTTGTGGAGAATATCCGTATAAACCAATGCCCAACCTTACCAAATCCATCTGTAAATCAGGAAACCTTTCTATTGCCGCAGAATTCGAAATGTGTTTTAGAATAGGGTAATCAAAATAACTTGAGAATTTTTCAAATCCTTTTTCAAAAGCCTCAACTTGCTGTTGGGTAAATTCATCTTCTGTAGGGTCATCGGCGGCAGCCAAATGAGAAAAAACGGTTTCTATTTTTAATGCTTTACTTTCAACAATTAAGGTAGCAGCTTCTTCTAGTTCATAAGGCATAAAGCCCAACCTATGCATGCCTGTATCAATTTTAATATGCACCTTAAAAGGTTTAATTAATTGATATGCTGCATTGTTTTTTATATGCTCTAAAAACCCTTTTAACAAAGAGAGGTTATAAATTTCAGGCTCAATGTTGTATTGAATAATATTATCAAAACACTCTAATTCAGGATTAAAAACCATTAGTTTTCCCTCGTATCCGGCTTTTCTCAATTCAACAGCTTCATCGGTATAAGCAACAGCCAAATAATCTATGTTTTGGTTGGCCAATACTTCAGATATTTTTGAAAGGCCCAACCCGTAAGCAAAGGCTTTTACCATTACAATAATTTTGGTTTCGGGCTTAAGGGTAGATTTATAGTAATTTAAATTGGCTACAAGGGCTTTTAAATCAATTTCAAAAGTGGTTTGGTGTGTTTTAGGCGAAAGGTATGGAATCTCTTTCATGAAGCTTTTGAAGGATTCAAATTAGGGGTTAAGTTTTTTTCCAAATTAAGCGCTTCGATGTAAGCATCTCTCGATAGAGGCTCGTAAGATTCTTTTTCGCCCAATTGTACCAACTTATCGCCTTGGGTAACTCTATGCGAGTAATTGGCCAATTTGCCTGTTTTCATGCAAATAGCATGTACCTTGGTAACATATTCGGCAATGGCTAAAAGGTGCGGCATTGGGCCAAATGGCCTGCCTTTAAAATCCATGTCTAAACCTGCAACAATAACTCTAACACCACTGTTGGCAAGTTGGTTGCAAACTTCGGGCAGGTTATCGTCAAAAAATTGGGCTTCGTCAATTCCAACAACTTCTACATCGTTAGCCAACAATAATATATTTGATGATGATGGCACAGGAGTAGAAGTAATTGAGTTTGCATCATGTGAAACAACCTCTTCTTCAGAGTAGCGAGTATCTACCTGAGGTTTAAAAATCTCAACTTTTTGTTTGGCGAATTTGGCACGCTTTAATCGCCTTATTAACTCCTCGGTTTTACCCGAAAACATAGAGCCACAAATCACTTCAATCCAACCTGCACTTTTTTGTTTATTTACCTTATTTTCTAAAAACATACGCCTGCTTGCAATTCGCCGTTAAGTATTCAACAAATCTAAATAAATTTGCCTCTAAGCGAATTTAAAGTGCAGATGGAGAGTATAAAAAACATTCAAGAAGAAATTATTAGATTGAGCGAAGCCATAGCCCGTTTGGCTCAAGGCGATACACAAAACTCTGAACTTCAAAATGAGCTTAAATTGCTTTCGCAAGATTTGCTAGAAAGAGTACATCTTTTAAAGTTTGCCCACCAAGTTTTTGATGGTGTTGAACCCGAATTTGAAGAGCAAAAAGAGTTTATTTCTGAACCCACCGAAAATATCGAACAGCAAATTCTAGATGAAGATCAGCAAGAAGATGAAATTGAAAGATTTGAGCATGAAGAGGAATACCTAGAAGAAGAACCTGAAAAAATAGAAGCTGCTGCTCAAACTGAAGAACAAGAAAAGCAAGAAGAACAAGAACATCAGGAAAGTCAAGAAGAACAGGAAAATCAAGAAGAAAGAGAAGATGAAGTTGAGGAAGTTGATGAAGTAGAAAGTTCGGAAGAACCAAATGAAGAAATAGAAGAGGAAGTTCAAGCTGTCGAAAAACCTGAAACTACCCAAAACACATCTGACGATAAAGAATCTTTAAACGATAAAATTTCCAAGCTAAGTAAATCTGATAGTTTGGCGAGTAAACTTCAAAATCAACCTATTCAGAATTTAAAAACTGCTATTGGATTAAACGAGCGGTTTTTGTTTGCCAACGAACTTTTTCAAGGCGATGGTGCCGAATATCAACGAGCTATCGAAGAGTTTAACCATTTGGCCTCTATGGACGATGCAGTGAGACTAATAGAACATAAATATCAACCTAACTACAAATGGGATTTTGACAACCACACCGTACAAAATTTCATTCATTACTTGCAACGCAGGTACAGCTATCGCGAATCTGCATAACATGGGAAAACTAATTTTAATTCCAACCCCAATCGGAAACTTAGGTGATATTACTCTTAGGGCCATACAAGCTTTAAAAGAATGCTCTTACCTTTTGGCAGAAGATACTAGGGTAACAGGAAAATTGCTGAATCATTTAGAAATTAAAAAACCCATAAAATCTTACCACAATGCAAACGAACACAAAGTGGTAGACCAAATGGTAAATTTAATTGCCTCCGAAAGTTTGGTAGGTATGGTAACCGATGCAGGCACTCCTGCTATTTCCGATCCAGGATTTTTACTTGTAAAGGCATGTTTAGAAGCAGGTATTGATATAGAATGCTTACCCGGACCAACGGCATTTGTGCCAGCTTTGGTAGCATCTGGCTTACCAAACGAAAGCTTTGTTTTTGAGGGTTTTTTGCCCCATAAAAAAGGCCGACAAAAAAAGCTAGAAGCTTTAAAAAGCTTTGGTAAAACAGCCGTTTTGTATGAATCGCCATATAGAGTGTTAAAGTTGTTTAACGAAGTTATGGAGTTGTTTGGCGAAAACCACCAAATTGCAGTAGGAAGAGAAATTTCTAAACTCTACGAAGAGTATGTTCGAGGAGAAGCCAAAGAAGTTTTAAAACATTTCGAAGAGCATCCGCCAAAAGGCGAGTTCGTAGTTATTTTAGGGCCTTATTCTGAATAAATCCTAAGGTATCATTTTCTAAAATTAATGCTGATTGATTTGGATTTATCGCAGACTTTACATCCTTAATGCGCTTGCAATAGGTTATGAAAATCATCAGCATAATGATAAACCCGACTTGAATAGTTCTAAAAACTGAAATGGTATTCATGATGGGTGTAAAACAAACAACTTAAGGTTAATAGGATGTAAACCCCATTTTAGCATTTGTTTTACTTTAGATTAACAAAAACCAATTTCAAATACATTTTATTTGCAGCTTATGAAGGGAATATTCTTAAAGAAGTTTGGTGAAGTAGATCTCGCTTTTGAAGTGAAAGAAACTCCTAGTCCAAAACCAGAACCTCACCAAGTAAAAATAAAAGTAGAAGCCTTTGGGTTAAACTTTGCCGATGTTTTAGCTAGAAAAGGGTTATATGGAGATGCTCCACCTTTGCCTTGTGTTTTAGGGTACGAGTGCGTTGGTACTATTGCAGAAGTAGGGCAAGCGGTTACCAAGTTTAATGAAGGAGACCGAGTTTTGGCTTTTACCAGATTTGGCTCTTATGCCCAATTTGCTGTAACCGATAGCCGCGCGGTGGTTAAAATTGATAACGATATAAAGTCTGATGTTGCCCTTGCGCTTGGAACCCAGTATTGCACTGCTTATTATGCAGCTTACGAGTGTTTGAGTTTGCACGCAGGCGATGTAGTTTTAATTCATGCAGCAGCAGGTGGAGTTGGCGTAGCGTTAACGCAGTTGGCCAAAGAAAAAGGCTGCACTGTAATTGGCACAGTGGGAAGTAACGAAAAGTTTGATTTTATAAAAGCCAATGGCGTTGACCATGCAATAAACTACAGAACTACCAACTTTGAAGAAGAGGTTAGAAAATTTTTAGGCAAAAGGCGTGTTGATGCCATTTTTGATGCTGTGGGAGGCAAAACCTTTAAACAAGGCATGAAGCTATTAAATTATGGTGGAAGCAATGTAATTTATGGTGCCGCTTCAAGGGCTAATGGTGGATTGATGGCCAACCTTAAGTTATTATTTGGCTTTGGTTTTTACACGCCCATTAAATTTTTGATGAAATCGCAGAATGTAATTGGGGTAAATATGCTCAGAATAGCAGATTATAAGCCCGAAATTATTCAATTGTGTTTGGAGAAGGTTTATGAGCTTTACCAACTTGAGATTGTAAAACCTCATGTTGGCAAAGTGTTTAAAGCCAACGAAATTGCAAGCGCCCATGCTTTGCTCGAAAGTAGAAACTCAAGAGGTAAAATTGCTGTTGAGTGGTAAAAGAGCTTTCATCAATTTGCCTTAATTTGCAAAACCTAACCCCAGCTTAATTGTTATAGCTTATATGTTTAAGTTAAATATTGTCCCTATTAATTCTTGGTTAAACAATTCTCAAAAACCTTTGGTTATTGCCGGTCCATGCAGTGCCGAAACCGAAGAGCAAGTTATTAAAACTGCCAAACAAATTGCCACTAAATATGATATTTCGGCTTTGCGTGCAGGAATATGGAAGCCTAGAACTCGGCCAAATGCTTTTGAAGGAGTTGGCGAAGAAGCTTTAAAATGGTTGGTAAAAGCTGGAAAGGAAATTAACAAGCCTGTTATTACCGAAGTTGCAAATGCACAACATGTAGAGAAGGCTTTAAAAGCCGGTGTTGACATGCTTTGGTTGGGAGCTAGAACAACGGTAAACCCATTTTTTGTGCAAGAAATTGCTGATGCATTGGATGGAATTAATATTCCTGTTTTGGTTAAAAATCCCATAAATCCTGATGTTCAATTGTGGATTGGAGCTTTAGAAAGATTAAATAAAGTTGGGATTACCAAATTGGCGGCTGTTCACCGTGGTTTTTCTTCTTTCGAGAAATCGGTTTACCGCAATGTACCCATGTGGGAAATCCCAATTCAATTAAAATCTACTTTTCCTGAATTAGAAATTTTTTGTGACCCAAGCCATATTACAGGAAATGCATCATTGATTGGAGAAGTTTGTCAACAAGCTTTAAACCTAGGATTTTCGGGCTTAATGATAGAATCGCATATAGACCCTGCCAATGCAAAAAGCGATAAAGAGCAACAATTGACTCCATCAGTTTTAGCAGAAGTACTAAAAAGTTTAACCCCAAAACAAGTTCATTCTTCTAATCTTCAATTTCAAAATAAGTTAGAGGAATTAAGGTTAAAAATTGATGAGGTTGACAATG
>JABAYK010000019.1:0-32738 GCA_018609045.1 Flavobacteriales bacterium | reverse complement strand
GACAATGCATTGCTCAAAAAATTGGCTGAACGAATTGAATTGGTAGCAGAAATCGGGAACTACAAAAAAGAAAACGATGTTGCTATTTTGCAAATAGAAAGGTGGCAACAAATACTCGATTCAAGAGAAAATTGGGGAAAGCTATTGGATTTACATCCTGAATTTGTGAAACTCTTATTAGAAGTTGTTCACCAAGAATCAATCAAAATACAAACTGCAATTATGAACAACCAGGTTGAGGTTGTAGATAAAAAGTAATTGGCAATTACTTCAATAATTCTATTTGGTTTCGAGATAACTTAACCACCCCTTTCTTTTCCAATTGCTTTAATAATCTAGAAATTACTTCACGCGAAGTGCTCAATTCATTGGCAATATCTTGGTGGGTAGTATGAAGAATATCTCCTCCTTCAACTTCGAGGTGTTTGTTGATGTATTCTAACAATCGCTCGTCTAGTTTGTGAAATGCAATAGAGTCAACAGTATTTAAAACTTCTTCAAATCTGCTTCTATAAGTTTCCATTACAAAGTAATACCATGGTTTGTATTGTTGCATCCATTCGTCCATAAACCTAATAGGTACTGCAATAAACTCTGAGTCTTCTATGGCAACTGCTTTAATTTTTGATTGGCGATCTCGTTCTGAGCAAACCAAAGAAATAGCGCAAGTTTCACCCGGATTGATGTAGTATAAAAACAACTCTCGGCCTTCATCATCTTCTCTAAAAACCTTAAGTCTACCTTTAGTTACAAGAGGGATTGCTTTAACGTACCTCCCAACTTCCATCATTACTTCACCCGACTCAATGGTTTTTAATTTGCCATAGGCTTCAATACCTTTTAAAAGTTCATGGTGATTTAAATCAGGAAAGTTTTTTAAAATTAACTCCTTCATTAAATAATATTTAGTTCTTTTCCAACCTTGGTAAATGCTGCAACAGCTTTTTCTAAGTGCTCCTGTGTATGAGCTGCCGAAAGTTGAACCCTAATTCGAGCTTGGCCTTTTGGAACAACAGGGTAAAAGAAACCGATAACGTAGATACCTTCTTCTAATAGCTTATTGGCAAATTTTTGAGATAATGCAGCATCATATACCATGATAGGTACAATGGCCGAATCTCCATCTTTAATATCAAAACCAGCTGCTTTTATTTCTTTTTTGAAGTAATTGATGTTGTCTTCTAATCTATCTCTAAGCTCAGTGGTTTCATTAAGCATGTCAAAAACTGCATTAGAGGCTCCAACAATTGTAGGTGCTAATGAGTTTGAAAACAAATATGGCCTAGATCTTTGGCGAAGTATTTCGATAATTTCTTTTCTTCCAGTTGTATAACCACCCATAGCGCCGCCCAAAGCTTTGCCTAAAGTTCCTGTGATAATATCAACCCTTCCAATTACATTTTTAAGTTCTAATGTTCCTCTTCCTGTTTTACCAATAAAGCCTGCAGCGTGGCATTCATCAACCATCACTAAAGCATCATATTTATCAGCTAAATCGCAAATTTTATCAAGTTGAGCTACATAGCCATCCATTGAGAAAACACCATCTGTTACAATAATTTTAAATCTATTGGCTTTTGCTTCTTGAAGTCGAGCCTCTAGGTCTTCCATGTTATTGTTTTCATATCTGTATCGAGCAGCTTTACAAAGTCTAACGCCATCAATGATAGAAGCATGATTTAACGAATCTGAAATAATTGCATCATCAGCCGAAAGAAGAGGCTCAAAAACACCTCCGTTTGCATCAAAAGCCGCTGCATATAAAATAGTATCATCGGTAGAATAGAAGTCGGCAATTTTTTGTTCTAACTCTTTGTGTATGTCTTGTGTTCCGCAAATAAATCTTACCGATGACATTCCAAAACCATGACTATCCAAAGCTTTATGAGCTGCCTCTATTACCCTTGGGTGAGATGATAAGCCTAAATAGTTATTGGCGCAAAAGTTCAAAACTTCTTCGCCTGAAGATATTTTTATGGCTGCGTCTTGGGCTGAGGTAATAACTCTCTCACTTTTAAAAAGTCCAGCAGATTCAATTTCTTTTAATTCTTGCTGAAGATGGTCTTTTAGTTTTCCGTACATGTAGCTGGGGTTTTAATAAGTAACAAATATAGTAGGTGATTTTGTTTAAAACTATTGGAGCAAAAAAAAGGGGTTAACTTTCGAAAACCCCTTTTGTTAATTTGTTAAAATTTAAACGTGACCTTGGGCAATCATTGCATCAGCAACTTTAATAAAGCCTGCAACATTAGCGCCTTTTACGTAATCAACGTATCCATCTGCGCCTGTTCCGAATTGAACGCATGCTTCGTGAATACTTTTCATGATTCCATGAAGTTTTTCATCAACTTCTTCGCTTGTCCAAGAAAGACGCAAAGAGTTTTGGCTCATTTCTAAGCCTGATGTTGCCACACCACCTGCGTTAGATGCTTTACCTGGAGCAAACAAAAGTTTTGCTTTTTGAATCTCGATAACTGCATCTGGAGTACAAGGCATATTGGCTCCTTCAGAAACACACACACAACCATTGGCAATTAGCATTTTTGCATCCTCACCATGTAATTCGTTTTGGGTGGCACAAGGCAAGGCAACATCGCATTTAATGCTCCAAGGAGTTTTGCCTTCGTGGTATTCTGCATTTGGAAATTTATTAACGTACTCGCTAATTCTTCCTCTTTTTACATTTTTTAGCTCTTTGATAAATTCTAATTTTTCAAAGTCAATACCATCTTTATCGTAAATAAAACCTCCTGAATCTGAAGCTGTTACAACTTTACCTCCAAATTGAGTTGCTTTTTCGACGGCAAATTGAGCTACGTTTCCAGAACCTGAAACTACAACTGTTTTACCTTCGAAAGAATCGTTTTTGGTAGCCAACATTTCAGCCGCAAAATATACGTTACCGTAACCTGTAGCTTCTGGGCGAATTAAACTGCCACCATATTCTCTTCCTTTTCCAGTTAAAATTCCAGAAAATTCATTTCTTACTCTTTTGTATTGGCCAAATAAAAACCCAATTTCTCTTCCACCAACTCCAATATCGCCTGCAGGAACATCAGTATCAGCTCCGATATGTCTTGAAAGCTCTGTCATAAAAGATTGGCAAAAACGCATTACTTCGTTATCTGATTTTCCTTTTGGGTCAAAATCAGAACCGCCTTTTCCTCCGCCCATTGGCAAAGTTGTTAAGCTATTTTTAAATACTTGTTCAAAAGCCAAAAACTTTAAAATACTCAAGTTTACAGATGGGTGAAATCTTAAACCGCCTTTGTAGGGACCAATGGCAGAGTTCATTTGAATTCTGTAACCTCTATTTACTTGGTAGTTTCCAGCGTCATCAATCCAAGGCACACGAAACATCATAACTCTTTCTGGTTCAACCATTCTTTGTAGAATGTTTGCTTGCTTGTACTTTGGGTTTTCTTCGATGTAGGGAATTACTGTTTCAGCTACTTCGTGAACAGCCTGTAAAAACTCAACTTCATTTGGGTTTTTAGCTTTTACGCCCTCCATGAAAGCGTCTATTTGTGCTTGATACTTGCTCATTAAATCAGGATTTGTCTTTTTAAAATTTTTGACAAATGTAGATAATTTGCCAATGTCAACAGCTAGAATTTAAATCTTATAAGCCTTTGAAAATCAAATATTTAGTTAGTGGTAACTTGAATGATATTTAATTTTGCTTCGGTTGGGATTTCAATTTTAAATCCAGCAAAAGGTTTAAGAGCAAGACCTAGCCCAACAAGAACAGCTGAGGAGCGCAAAACTGTACCATCTATAATTGGTTTTAAATCGTTTGTTCCTGAATTTATTACATCTAATCCGAAATATCCAAAACCTGCTATCAAAAAAACTTTAGAGAATATCGAAACCCCTTTGCGAGATGCGTAAATGGTTTTTATTTCAGAGATTTTATATTGGTCTTCTCCAAAAAATATTTTGTTTCCTTCGAACTTAGTAATTTGCTTGGTTTGAAATTTTTCTGAGTAAATAGAAGAAAAAGTAAAATATTGGCCTGGGTAAAAATATTGCCGGTCCTTAATTTTAGCAGTATTTACTAACAAATACTTTTGCGCTGAGCAAGTTACTCCAATAAAAAATAGAAAAATAAAAAAAGTAAAAAACTTACTTGATAACAATTGGTCGAGATACTACAGATTCGTTTACGAAATAAAACTTTTTGCCTTTGAAAATATAATCTTCATAATTAAATGCAGTTACAACAAGTTTTAATTCACCTTTTGGAAGGTTTGCCAAATCAGAAGTTACAAATGTGTGAGATGTTTGGCTGTCGTCTAAAATGGCTTGCAACAATACTTCTCCTGTAGGATCTAATATTTGGTAAATAAGAGAATCGGCGCCAATAATTGGGTTTACTGTTGTTACAAAATAATCAACTGTAGTAGCCACTTCTTCAGGGTCGGTGGCAGGGTTGTTTTTTATTATTTCAGAAACTGCAGGAAAATCTTGTTTTGTGGTTTGAAGTACTGTTGGAAAACCCCCACCGCCATAAATACTCCAATTAACATCACCAGCGAAGTAGTAAAGGGTATCGGCAGTAAACCTATCACTATCATTGGCGGAAAAACTGTAAGCATTGTTGCTGCCAAGTTCTAAATCAATACCGTTCACGGCCACAATTCCAGCAGAAACCAATAAATTGTCTGCATCAAAAAATGTAGCAACTCCTTGTCCAAATTTGCTTTCGATGGTATTTCCTAAATCATCTTTTTCATAAGAATATTGATTTATGGCATATCCAATTGCATCAGCATCTTCAAATGAAACGTGACCTTCAAGAGGATTAAAATCGTCAAAAATTATGGATAATAATTCTGATTTTTCGCCAGCTCCACTTTCACCAGCAACAGAAAGGGTTACATTATAATCACCAGATTTTAAATATCTATGAGTAGGAGAGGCCTCTGTAGAAGTATTTCCATCGCCAAAAGCCCATAAATAACCGCTTACTAAACCAGAGGTGTTATTTTTAAAATACACATTGCCGCCATTTTCAATTTCATAGGAAAATTTTACATCAACTCCCTTGTTGTTTTTACAACCTAAAAACATAAATGGCAACCCAAAAAATAAAAAGACAATAAGTTTATTCATGTTCGGGCTCAAAAATACTGATTATTTCATTTCACAGAAACTAAAATTAAACAGTTGAAAAATAGTAAATTACGGTTTTTATTGCTTAAAATAAATTAATTTTGAACCCGCAAAATAGATTGTTGAGTTTTTACTGTAAACAAGGTTTTGTTCATTGTGAATAATCATTAACTTTGCAGCCCTTTTTTAGGTAGGTATGTCATCAAGTGTAAAAATATTTTCTGGAACCGCATCCAAGTACTTGGCAGAAGAAATTGCCAAAAGCTTTGGAATTCCTTTAGGTGAGGTATCTGTATTGAGGTTTAGCGACGGTGAATTTCAGCCTTCTTTTGAAGAAACTGTTCGTGGAGATTATGTTTTTATTGTACAATCAACTTTTCCACCAACCGAAAATTTATTTGAGTTATTGCTTTTGATTGATGCGGCAAGAAGAGCTTCTGCAAAATCTATTATTGCTGTAATTCCTTATTTCGGTTTTGCTAGGCAAGATAGAAAAGACAAACCAAGGGTTTCAATTGGCTCTAAGTTGGTGGCTAATTTGTTAACAGCAGCAGGGGTAGATAGAATTGTTACCATGGACTTGCATGCCGATCAAATTCAAGGATTTTTTGAAGTTCCAGTTGATCATTTATTCGCCTCTACTATATTCTTACCATATTTAAAAAGTATGGGTATTGAAGATTTAGTAATTGCTGCTCCTGATACCGGAGGAACAAAAAGGGCAAATGCTTATGCTAAATTCTTAAATGTAGATTTAGCAATATCATACAAACAACGCAAGGTTGCCAACGAAATCGAAAACATGACTGTTATTGGTGAAGTTGAAGGCAAAAACATTGTTTTGGTAGATGATATAATTGATACTGCTGGAACACTTACAAAAGCTGCCGATATTATGATGGATATGGGTGCAAAAAGCGTAAGAGCCTTTATTACACATGGTGTTTTATCGGGCCCTGCTTACGATAGAATTGAAAAATCAAAATTAAAAGAGCTTATTGTTACGGATACCATTCCACTCAAAAAGCAATCAGATAAAATAAAAGTTATCTCTGTAGCCGATTTATTTGCATCGGTATTAAACGGAGTTGTTAATTACGAATCTATTAGCTCACATTTTATAGTATAAACACACAATAATGAAATCAACAGTTGTAAAAGCCTCTTTAAGAAATGATGCTGGAAGAAAAATTTCTAACAGCCTAAGAAGACAAGGTTTAGTTCCTGCCATAGTTTATGGAGGTGAAGAACAAGTTTTAGTTCAAATTGACGAAAGACAATTTAAAAATATAGTTTACACTCCTAATGTTTATCTAATTGATTTAGATGTTGAGGGCACAACCTATAAAACTATTCTTCAAGATATCCAGTTTCACCCTGTAACCGATAAAATTACTCATGCTGATTTCTTGTTGATTTCAGAAGATAAACCAGTTATTATTTCAATTCCTGTAAATTCAGTTGGAACATCAAAAGGTGTTGTTGCTGGTGGTAAATTGAATATTAACAGAAGAAAATTAAAAGTAAAAGCTTTGCCAAGTGCTTTGCCAGATTCTATTGAATTAGATATTACTCCATTAAAAATTGGAGACTCTATTAAGGTAAAAGAAGTTAAAGTTAATGGCCTAGAATTACTTGACCCTAAAAGTGATGTTGTATTGGCTGTTAAAGTTACAAGAACTTCTGCAAGAGGTGGTGATGATGATGATGAGGAAGAAGCAGCAACTGCTGAAGCCGAAACTGAATCAGCTGAAGCTTAATAAATTACTATGAAATTCCTACTTGTAGGGTTAGGAAACATAGGCGCTGAGTATGAAAATACTCGTCATAATATAGGATTTAAAGTGTTGGATGCGCTCGCAGAGTCATCCAACATTTTTTTTTCCCCTGATAGATACGCTTCCGTTGCTACCTTAAAATCCAGAGGTAGAACTTTTATTTTGGTAAAGCCTTCCACTTATATGAATTTGAGTGGTAAAGCCGTAAATTATTGGCTTCAAAAAGAAAAACTAACAGCAGATAAACTTTTGGTTATTACCGATGACTTGGCTTTGCCTTTCGGGAAGTTAAGAATGCGCGGCAAAGGAAGTGACGGAGGTCATAATGGCCTAAAAAATATAAACCAATTGTTAGGTCACCAAAACTACGCTCGGTTAAGGTTTGGTGTAGGTGATAACTTCCATAAAGGCCAACAAATAGATTACGTTTTATCAAGTTGGAACTCTGAAGAAGAGAAAACACTTTCGGAAAGAATAAAATTAGCAGCCGAAGCCAGTATTGCCTTTGGAACAATGGGGCTTGGCCAAACTATGAGTAAATTTAACGGACTTTAATCGTCGAGATTAGCCAAAACTGTTTCCCAAGAAACACTCTCAGAAACAATTTTTTCAATATCACCAATGGAAATCCTTTCTTGTTGCATGGTGTCTCTATTTCTTATGGTAACCATATTATCCTCCAAAGTTTGATGGTCTACTGTAATGCAAAAAGGAGTTCCGATGGCATCATGTCTTCTGTATCGCTTTCCAATTGAGTCTTTTTCATCGTATTGGCATTGAAACTTAAATTTCAATTGTTTTAATATTTCTCTTGCTTTTTCAGGAAGCCCGTCTTTTTTAACCAATGGGAAAACGGCTAATTTAATTGGGGCAAGAAAATTTGGAATATTCAAAACAACCCTTTCAGAGCCATCTTCAAGTTTTTCCTCTTTAAAAGATTGTGATAAAACTGCCAAAAACATTCTGTCTAATCCTATAGAAGTTTCTACTACATACGGCACATAGTTTTTATTGTCTTCAGGATCGAAATACTGTAGTTTTTTTCCTGAGAATTTTTCATGAGCTTTTAAGTCAAAATCAGTTCTGGAGTGAATTCCTTCTAATTCTTTGAAACCCATTGGAAAATCAAACTCAATATCACAAGCAGCATTGGCATAATGAGCAAGTTTAATATGGTCGTGAAAACGATAGGCACCTTCATCAAAACCTAAGTTTTTATGCCATTTAATTCGTTTTTCTTTCCAGTTTTCATACCAAGTAAGTTCATCTCCTGGTTTAACAAAAAACTGCATTTCCATTTGTTCAAACTCACGCATTCTAAAAATAAATTGGCGTGCAACTATTTCATTTCTAAATGCTTTGCCTATTTGGGCAATACCGAAAGGAATTTTCATTCTTCCCGATTTCATTACATTTAAAAAGTTTACAAAAATACCTTGCGCAGTTTCTGGGCGTAAATATATTTTACTTGAATCTTCAGCAACTGAGCCCATTTCAGTAGAAAACATCAAATTAAACTGCCTAACATCAGTCCAGTTTTTTGAGCCTGAAATTGGGCATGCAATACCCAACTCTTCAATTAATTCTTTAAACTCTTTTAGTTTGCTGTTTTCTAAATAATCTCTGAGCTTATCTTCAATTTCGGTAATTTGGTTTTGGTAGCCAACCACCCTGCCATTTGTTTTTAAATACATTTCGGCATCAAAAGTTTCACCAAAACGTGTAGCAGCCTTAGTTAACTCCTTTTGAATTTTTTGTCTGATTTTTTCTAAGTAATCTTCTACCAAAACATCGGCACGATATCTTTTTTTAGAATCCTTGTTGTCTATTAATGGGTCATTAAAGGCATCAACATGGCCAGAAGCTTTCCAAATTGTTGGGTGCATAAAAATTGCAGAATCAATACCAACTATGTTTTCATGGTTTTGAACCATCGCCTTCCACCAATACTCTTTAATGTTGTTTTTTAGCAATGCTCCGAGTTGGCCGTAATCGTAAACAGCACTTAAACCATCGTAAATTTCACTCGATTGAAAAACAAAACCATATTCTTTGGCATGAGAAATTACATTCTTCAATTTATCGTCAGACATAACAAAATTTTTGCGACTGCAAGTTTACACCAAATAAAGTTTTTTAGGCACGTAAAATCTACCTTTGTAACATGATTGATATTGATGGTAAAATAATTTCTAGAGAGGTTTTTAGCCAAAAGTTTGTTTGCGATTTGTCTGCCTGTAAAGGGGCATGCTGTGTAGAAGGAGACTCAGGCGCACCACTTGAAAAAGACGAAGCGGATTTACTTCAAGAAAATTTTGAAAAAATTAAGCCTTTTATTTCTCATCAAGGAATTGAAGCCATAAAAAATCATGGAGCTTCTGTAATAGATTCTTATGATGGCGAATTGGTTACGCCGCTTATAGAAGGAAAAGAATGTGCCTACACTGTTTTTGATAAAGATGGTACAGCCAAATGTGGAATTGAAAATGCATACAAGGCGGGTGAGATTTCTTTTAATAAGCCTATTTCATGTCACTTATATCCTATAAGGCTAAATAAATACCAAAACTTTATAGCTGTAAACTATCATAAATGGCCTATTTGTAAGCCTGCATTAACTTGTGGAGCAAAGTTAAATGTTAAGGTTTACAAGTTTTTAAAAGAGCCATTGGTAAGAAAATTTGGGCAAGAATTTTATAATAAACTTGAAGTCGTTGATAATGAGTTTTTCCGCTCATAATACAAGTACCCGTATTTTGCATTGATTTGTATAAAATCAAAAAAAAATTAAAACTTTAAGTTTTTTATTCCTTTTTTCAATCTCAATAGTTTCATTTTCACAATCTTGGGAAATAGGTGGAGGGGTAGGTCCATTTAATTACTTAGGCGAAATAGGTGGGGTTTATGAACCTAAGGGTTTTATATCTGATTTACAGTTCAAAAAAACCCGATTGGGAATTAACGGGTTTGCAAAATATAATTTTACAGATAGGTTAGCAGTAAGTATTGGGTTAGCTCATGGTTGGCTTGAAGGAGCTGATAGCCTTTCTCTTGCGCCATCAAGGTTTACAAGAAACTTAAGTTTTAGAAACCACGTTTTCGAACTTTACACTCGCGGCGAAGTTGACCTTTTTGCTTTGGAGGTTAGAAAAAGAGGCGGTCGTTTTAGACTAAGATTTGCACCATTCTTGTTTTTTGGTGCAGGAGTTTTTTACCATAATCCAAAAGCATATTACCAAGGTGAATGGCATAGTTTACCTGAACTTCAAACTGAAGGCACAGCTTATGATAAAATATCGTTTTCTTTTCCAATTGGTGGAGGAGTTTCATTTGCTATTGGAAGGCATCACAATTTTGGATGGGAGTTAGGCTGGAGAGCGACTTTAACGGATTATTTGGATGATGTTAGTGGAAATTATTTACCGAGAGACCAGTTTACCGACCCATTGGCCTTAGCGCTTTCTGATAGGAGTTTCGAGGTAAACCCAAATGATGAAAAATTTATTGGAACAGATGTTTTTTCAAGTGGTTCTAGTGAAGCTTCTTTAAGTCCAAGAGGTAACCCGCTAACCAAAGATAGCTATCTGATGAGCTATTTTACTTATAGCTATTCGTTTAGGGCCTCAGGAGGCAGAGGTGTTGGCTCAAAATCAAAATCAAGATATAATTTGGTAAGGCCAAGCAGTAAATCTTTCCATAAAAATGCAGTTCACAAATACAAGCGAAAAACCAAAAATCACCGCAAAAAGAAACTCTTCCACAAAAATCTTCATCCTCATTTTTAAGTGAAATAACCATTTTGTTAACATTAGCTTAACCATAATTACTTGTGTCATTTTTGGTTTTCAACAGCATTAAATTTTCATTTTCGGTGTACACTTCACTGTTTTCAATTCATTTAAAGTTGTTAACTTTTTAATAACAATTTATTGTTAATTGGTAATGTTGAAAACTTCAACCGAATGTGAATTTTTTTTAATAGGATGCTGTCTTGTTTTTGCCAAAATTTGTACCAGTTAAAAGGCGAGGATATTCACCTCTTTCTTTCAGACAGAAAATTTTATAGCATTTAAAATTCTGATTTTCAGCTTGTTGAGGCAAGTATCGAAAATCAGTTAAACGTTCTTACTCTCTATAAATCAAAGCATTAACAGGAAAAAATTAACAGAATGGATAGCAAAGAAGTAGTAAAATCTGAGGCCGATATAGAGGCAGTTTTGCCAGAAGGAACCATATCAGGAACCAAACTTTCAACCGAAGAGATTTTAAACGAGCCCATCCTACAAGAAAATCCTAACAGGTTTGTGCTTTTTCCAATTCAGCACGATGATATTTGGAAAATGTATAAAAAAGCAGAAGCCAGTTTTTGGACTGCAGAAGAAATTGATCTTCATGCAGATTTAGTAGATTGGGAAAATAAACTTAATGATAACGAGAAATATTTCATCAAAAATATTTTGGCATTTTTTGCTGCTTCAGATGGAATAGTAAATGAGAACTTGGCTGAGAATTTTGTTGCTGAGGTACAATATACCGAAGCTAAATTCTTTTATGGATTTCAAATTGCTATTGAAAATATTCACTCAGAAACCTACTCTCTTCTTATTGATACTTACATAAAAGACAAAGAAGAAAAGAATAATCTTTTTAACGCAATTGAAACTTTAGACTGTGTAAAGAAAAAAGCCGATTGGGCTTTAAATTGGATAGACAATGGAAACTTTGCCGAGAGATTGGTAGCATTTGCTGCTGTTGAAGGTATTTTCTTTTCAGGTAGTTTCTGTTCAATTTTTTGGTTGAAAAAACGTGGCTTAATGCCTGGTTTATCGTTTTCAAACGAATTGATTTCTAGAGATGAAGGCCTACACTGTGATTTTGCTTGTTTGCTTTACAACAATCATTTAAATAATAAACTTTCGAAAGAAAGAGTTGAAGAAATCATTACCAATGCTGTAGAAATTGAAAAAGAATTTATTCTAGAAGCACTTCCAGTTAAGTTAATTGGGATGAATTCAGAATTAATGAGTCAATACATTGAGTTTGTTGCAGACAGATTATTATTAGAGTTAGGTAATGAAAAAGTTTACAACGTCGAAAATCCATTTGATTTTATGGAAATGATTTCGTTGCAAGGAAAAACCAACTTTTTTGAAAAAAGAGTTGGAGACTACCAAAAGGCTGGTGTAATGAATGCTAGTAGCGAAGAAGCTAAATTCTCAGTAGACGAAGACTTTTAATAAACTCCCCCAAAGAAAATAAGCACCATGTACGTAATAAAAAGAGACGGAAGAAGAGAAGCAGTAAAATTTGATAAAATTACTGCCCGTATCAAAAAGCTTTGCTACGGCTTTAATCCAGCCATAGTAGATCCTGTAAAAATATCAATGAAGGTAATTGAAGGGATTTATGAAGGAGTTACCACCGCCGCATTGGATAATTTAGCCGCAGAAGTTGCAGCTTCTTTTACCACACAACATCCGGATTATGCTCTTTTGGCTTCAAGAATTGCAGTTTCTAACCTGCATAAAAGCACCAAAAAATCTTTCTCAGAGACCATGAGAGATTTGTATGAGTACATTGACCCAAAAACAAATAAGCCAGCCCCAATGATTGCCGATGATGTTTACGATATCATCTTAAAAAATGCTGAGCAATTAGATTCAACAATAATTTACGATAGAGATTTTGGCTACGACTTTTTTGGTTTTAAAACTTTAGAAAGATCTTACCTACTAAAAATTAATGGAGAAGTGGCCGAAAGACCACAGCACATGTTAATGCGTGTTTCTTTGGGAATTCATAAAAACGATTTAGATGCCGCCATCGAAACTTATGATTTAATGAGCGAAAGATGGTTTACGCATGCAACTCCAACATTATTTAACGCAGGCACACCAAAACCACAAATGAGTTCTTGCTTTTTGTTAACCACACAAGAAGATAGTATTTCGGGTATTTATGATACCTTAAAACAATGTGCTCAAATCTCTCAATCGGCAGGAGGAATTGGTCTTTCTATTCACGATGTTAGAGCAACAGGGTCTTACATTAGAGGAACCAATGGTACTTCAAACGGAATTGTGCCAATGCTAAAAGTATTTAACGATACAGCTAGATACGTAGATCAAGGAGGAGGAAAAAGAAAAGGTTCGTTCGCAGTTTATATTGAGCCTTGGCATGCTGATATTGTTGACTTTTTAGATTTAAAGAAAAATCACGGAAAAGAAGAGCAAAGGGCAAGAGATTTATTCTACGCCATGTGGATTCCAGATTTATTTATGGAAAGAGTTGAAGCTGATGGCGATTGGACTTTAATGTGTCCAAACGAATGCCCAGGTTTATCTGATGCTTATGGCGATGAGTTTAAAGCTTTGTATGAAAAGTACGAAAAAGAAGGCAAAGGCCGCAAGACTTTAAAAGCACAAAAAATTTGGTTCAAGATATTAGAATCTCAAATTGAAACAGGCACACCATACATGTTGTATAAAGATGCTGCCAACATTAAATCTAACCAAAAGAATTTAGGTACAATCAAATCATCAAACTTGTGTACTGAAATATTAGAATATACTTCTAAAGATGAGGTTGCGGTTTGTAACTTAGCTTCTGTGGCATTACCAAAGTTTGTAGTTGATGGAAAATTTGATTTTGAAAAACTTTTTAGAATTACTTACAGAGCAACATTAAACCTCAATAAAATAATTGATAACAATTACTACCCTGTAATTGAAGCTAGAAACTCAAATATGCGTCATCGTCCAATTGGACTTGGAGTTCAAGGTTTGGCAGATGCTTTTATTTTGATGAGATATCCTTTTGACAGCGAAAAGGCGCGTCAGTTAAACAAAGATATTTTCGAAACTTTGTATTACGCCGCTTTAACTGCTTCGAAAGACTTAGCCAAAGAAGATGGACCTTACGAATCTTACGAAGGCTCTCCTGTATCACAAGGAATTTTACAGCATGATATGTGGGGCGTGAAACCTTCAGATAGATGGGAGTGGGGTGTATTGAAAGCTGAGATTAAAAAATACGGAGTAAGAAACTCATTATTATTGGCTCCAATGCCAACTGCATCTACAGCCCAAATCCTTGGTAACAACGAAGCATTTGAACCATACACTTCAAATATTTACACAAGAAGAACTTTATCAGGCGAGTTTATCATCGTAAATAAGCACTTGTTAAGAGATTTAGTGAAATTGGGTATTTGGAACGATGATTTGAAAAACAAATTGATTTTAGGAAATGGATCAGTTCAACAAATAGATGAAATACCGCAAAACCTAAAAGATTTATACAAAACCGCTTGGGAGCTTAGCCAAAAAGTTATTATTAATTTGGCGGCAGATAGAGGTGCTTACATAGATCAATCTCAATCGTTGAATCTGTTTATGGAAAACCCAACGTTTGGTAAATTAACCTCAATGCACTTTTATGGTTGGAAATCTGGTTTAAAAACAGGAATGTACTACTTGAGGTCTAAGGCAGCTACTAGTGCTATTCAGTTTACGGTTGATAAAGCCAAAAAAGCAGAACCAAAACCTGAAGATGCAGAAATAGAAGCCTACAAAGCCGAATTAGCCAAAGCAAGAATCGCTGCAGAAAATGGTGATGAATGTGAAATGTGCAGCGGCTAAAGAGAGCCAAGCTTAGCTTTAATCAAGTTTTATTGATTTAATAGACATAGAAAATTAACGCAAACTCAAATTGAACAAAAAAGATTCCCGCTCGAAAGGCGGGATTTTTTATTTTATACCCCATTCTTTAATAATTTGGTATTATTAGTAGAGTTTAACATTCATCTATATTTGCTAGGCTATGGCAGAAAGCATAACACTTCCAAAAAACACTTCCAAAATTGAGGTTTACAAAAGTTTAATACCGCAAATTGAAGCGGTAATTGAGCCTGAAAATTACCTTATAGCCAACCTAGCAAACATTTCAGCAATTTTAAAAGAGGCTTTTTATTTCTTTTGGGTTGGGTTTTATTTGGTAGATGAAAATCAATTGGTTTTGGGACCGTTTCAAGGCCCACTAGCTTGTACAAGAATAGAATTGGGCAAAGGTGTTTGTGGAAGCAGCTGGCAAAAAAAGCAAACTTTAATAGTGCCTGATGTAGAAAAGTTTCCAGGTCATATTGCTTGCAGCGCCTTGTCTAAATCAGAAATTGTTGTTCCGGCTATAAACCAAAACAATCAAGTTGTTTTTGTGCTAGATGTTGATAGTGAACACTTTAATAACTTCAACAATGAAGACCAAAATGGACTAGAACAAATTGTTTCTATCATTGTAAAAAAACATTTTTAGGTTGAAGCAAATAGGTTTTTTCTTTTTTTTATTGTTGATGTGGAGTTGCGCCCAAGTAGTTGCCCCAAGCGGTGGACCAAGAGATACAGAGCCTCCAAAAATTGTAAATTCTAATCCTCAAAATTTTTCAACCAACGTAAAAACAAATTCTATAGAGTTAGAATTTAACGAATATGTAATCCAAAAAAATCTTAATAGCGAATTACTTATTTCACCGCCATTAAAAAACAATCCGGATTATTATTTTAAAGGCAAAAGATTCTATTTAGCTTTTGATGATACCTTAAAAGAGAATGTAACTTACCAGTTTAACTTTGGAAAATCATTGGTAGATTTGAATGAAAATAATCCTTTAGATAGCAACTTAATTGTTTTTTCTACCGGCGATTATTTAGATAGTTTATCTGTATCAGGCTCCTTAATAGACGCGCAAACTCTTAAGCCTGAGAAAGATATTTTGGTGATGCTTTATAAATCTGAAGATGACTCAATACCGTGTAAAAGCAGACCTGATTATTTTACCAGAACAGACAAATTGGGCAATTTTGAGCTCAATTATTTGGCCAACGGCAAATACCAAATTTTTGCGTTAGAAGATAAAAACAGTAATTTTTTATTCGATTTACCAAACGAAAGAATTGCTTTTATTAAAGAAACCTTTTTTCTTCAAAAAGACACCACCTTTACTCTACGAATGTTTGAAGAAGAAAATAAAACCCAAGCATTTAAGGGTTTACAATTGATAAGCCCATTTTTATTGCAGGCTGAGTTTAGCTTGCCGACCCAGAATATTCAGCTTATTCCAATAAACAAAACTTTTAAAAAGCCATGGTATTTCAACAACGATTCAGTTTCGAACGATTCTATTCAGTTTTGGATTCCAGATCCATTTATTTTAGATACCCTCGAGCTTCAAGTTTACGAAGGCAATAACTTACTAGATACCGCAGATTTAATTTTCCCAAAAGAAGAAAGCAAGAAAAAACCCTTGAAGTTTAAATTGAACCCTTCAAATATTAATGCAGGGTTGCCATATTTTCAACCCTTAAAAATTTCAGCAAACCTGCCAATTTATACTATCAATACAAATAAAATATTTTTAATAGAAGATTCTTTGCAGGTTCCTACTACTATAAATTTTACTCCAAAATCTAAGTTTATTGAAATTCAATATGCCTGGAATCCAGAATTGAAATACACAATTGTTATTGAAGATTCAAGTGTTGTAGGTTTAGGCGAAAAGCAAAATACAGATTCTCTTTTTAATAAATTTAGCGTTAGGGGAGAGTCTAAATTTGGCAGTATGGAAGTCGTTTTTCCTGATGTTGACTCAACCCAACATTTAATGCTTTTGTTACAAGATAAAGCTGGGCTAAAAAATTTCGCAACCCAAATTGGATTTTCCTCTTCTGAGTTTAAGTTTAACAATTTACCAGTAGGCAGTTATTTGTTAAAAGTAATTTTTGATGATGATCAAAATGGACAATACACCACCGGTAAATACGGCACCAAAAAGCAGCCAGAAAAATCATTTATTTATGAAGGAAGCGCAGAAATAAAGGAAAATTTTGATGCTGAAATAAAATGGTACTTTACCAAAGAATTATTGGAAGATGAACAATAAAACTGGTCTTTTCTGTGGTTCAAAATCAAATGGTGGGTTAGAGCGAAACTTGGTAAAATTGGCAAACTTGCTTTTTAAGGCAGGTAAGTCTGTAGTTTTTTTTGCTCCAGCAGATGCTCCGTACAAAGAACTTTTAGATTCTGAAATTCCATTTGTTGGAATCACCAAACACAAAAAATATTTAGATTTTATCTCAGCTAAACGGTTCGGTAAATCTTTCAAAGAACAAGGCATTACCAAACTTATTTTTAGGCATAATAAAGATTTAGATGTTTTGGTATGGGCCAAAAAATTTGTTCATCCTGATTTGGAGTTGTTTTTTTGGCAAGCCATGCAATTGGGCATCAGTAAAAAGGGGTTTTACCACTCTTTAAAGTTCAATAGCTTGAGCAAATGGATAGCAACATTAGAAGGTTTAAAGCAACAAGTTTTAGAAAAAACCAAAATCAATCCTGCCAAAGTAGAAGTAATTCCATTGCCATTAGATTTAGAAAAGTTTAATCAGCCTAGTTTAAGTCAAACCGAAGCTAGAGAGAAATTTCAGCTTCCATCAGATGTAAACATTATGGGTGTTATTGGGCGAATCGACCCCAAAAAAGGTCAGCAGTTTGTAATCCAAGCTTTGGCCAAAATTAAAAACTGGCATTTGTTGGTTTTAGGAGAACCTACCCGAGGCGAATACGAAAATCATTTGGAAGAACTTAAGCAGTTGGCTGTAAAATTGGGACTTGAAGAACGGGTTCATTTTAGACCTTTTACCCAAAATTTGGCACCGGTTTATAAAAGTTTAAACCTTATGGTTATGGCTACTCAAGCTGAAACCTTTGGCGCTGTTACGATTGAAGCTATGGCAAGCAGAACTCCTGTTTTGGGGACTAGCTCTGGCGGCACTCCCGAAATTTTAGAAAACGGAAAGCTTGGCTTTTTATATGAACCTAATAACCAAAAAAGCTTTTTACAGGTTTTCGAAGAATTCAACAACAATAATGAGTTGGTTGCCCAAAAAGTAGGTTTAGCCCGACAAGCCGCTAAGTTGAAATATGATGAAAAGGCTGTTTTAAAACAATTTCTTGATGTTTTGGGGTGAGTTTAATCTCCTGTTTTCTTCCCGTTAAACGGATTAAAGTCATGGTGTTTAATACCTAAAGTTGCTGCTCTGTGAATTTTATCGCTGCCAAAGCGAATTTTCATCCGGTCCATAGCCTGGTAAAGGTTAATCATTTCTTCGGTGTCATCAAATAAATTTATTTGGTAACCGCCGCTTACCAAATGACTAAAGCGTACGCCAATTAATCTAACCAGTAACCTTCGCTGGTAAAGCTTTTCGAAAAGCTCTTGGGCTACTTTAGCCAAAACATGATCTGCAGAGCTGTACGGAATACGTTTTTGTACAGTATGTGTATCAAAGTCTGAATAACGGATCTTAACCGCTACGCAAGCGGTGAGTTTTTCTTGTTTTCTGAGTTTAAAGGCCAATTTTTCTGTCATGGCCATTAAAATTACCCGCAAGCGAGCTACATCAATGGTGTCTTTTTCGAAAGTTTGTTCAGTTGAAATAGATTTTGCTTCGGTGTATGGCACAACAGGCGTATTGTCAATTCCATTAGCTTTTTTCCAAAGAACAATGCCATGCTTGCCCAATATGCTGTTCATTAACTCAACGGGCATTTGTTGCAGGGTTTGTATTTTCTGAACTCCCATGTCTCTCAACAAATAATAGGTTTTACTTCCCACGCCAGGTATTTTCTTTATGCTCAAAGGCGAAAGAAAAACCTTTTCGTTGCCAAATTCAATTTGCATTTGTCCATTGGGTTTAGCTTCGCCTGTGGCTACTTTAGAAACAGTTTTGTTTTGCGATAAGCCAAAAGAAATAGGGAGGCCAGTTTCTCTTGTAATGCGTTGGCGTATTTCTGAAGCCAATTTGTAATTACCAAAAAACTTATCCATACCGGTAAGGTCAATATAAAACTCGTCTATAGATGATTTTTCGTAAAGGGGCACTTCTTCTTCTACAATTTGGGTTACTACGTTAGAGTAATAACTATATCGTTCAGCATCGCCACGTTGTATAATAGCTTGTGGACAAAGCCTTCGGGCTAACTTCATAGGCATGCCAGCATGTACACCAAACCTACGAGCTTCGTAGCTGCAAGAAGCTACTACGCCGCGGTCGCTTCCACCCCCAATTAACACTGCTCTATTTTTTAAACGGGGGTTGTGTAGCACTTCAACCGATACAAAAAATGAGTCTAAATCCATATGTACCACCGACTTCTGATTTCCAACCAACATAAATGACAATTATTTTGACTTTTTTATGTTAATAATATAGTCATTTTGCTATATTCGTTGAAATAATTTTTGTCAATAATTCAAGCTCCTTTGAAAGAAGGAAGTGAAGATTTCTCACTTGTTCGTTCCTCACCATTCGAAATGACATAAAAACAAAAGATGATAAAAAACAAAAACTTCAGTAACAACCTCAAATTTTTAAGAAAGCGAAAAGGTATTTCACAAGACGACTTAGCCGTTATTTTAGAAATAAAACGCACCAGCATAAGTGGCTATGAAAACGGCACTTCAGAACCACCATTAAAAACGCTGCTTAAAATATCAGATTATTTCCATATTGGGTTAGATAATTTGTTGCGCAGCAACTTGTCTATTTGGCAAGAGCTAAAACTGCAAGAAGAAGAAAAATCTTTCGGTACCGACCTTGAAGGAAAGAAAATACGCATTTTGGCTACCACTGTAGGTGAAGACAATGAAGAGAACATTGAGCTTGTACCCGAAAAGGCCAAAGCAGGTTACTCCACAGGCTATGCCGACCCCGAGTACATCAAAGTACTATCAACTTTTAGAATGCCTTTTTTAGATCGTAACAAAAAATACCGAAGCTTTCAAATTAGCGGTGATAGTATGCCGCCAGTGGGAGAGGGTTCTTGGGTTACAGGAGAATACCTGCAAAACTGGAAACGCATTAAAGATGGTTCACCTTATATTATCATTACCAAAAACGATGGTATTGTGTTTAAAGTAGCCTATAATAAAATTGAAACCCGGGGAACACTTCTACTTTGTTCAACCAACACGTTTTACGAACCTTATGAAGTTAAAGTTGAAGAGGTTTTGGAAGTTTGGAAATTTGTAAACTATATCAGTGCTGAGCTGCCTGAACCTAATTTACCAAAAGATACCTTAACAAATACCGTGTATGAGTTGCAACGGGAAATTAGCGAGATAAAATCAAAGATGGGAAGATAGTTTGGAGCTGGGTAGTTGAGAGATTGGAGTTGGGTAGTTGAGTAGTCGGGAGCTTTGTAGTTTGGTAGCTGTTTGCCACATTTAAATAATTTCTGATTTTTGGATGGATTTTGACTGGTTTTAATATTTTTTAAATTCACCTAAACACCTAAACACCTAAACACCTAAACACCTAAACACCTATTAACTTGCAAACTGTAATTGTTAACCACAAAGCCCACTAAGTTTATGCAAAGTTCACAAAGCCACTGCTCAAAAACTCCCAATTTTTAATTCTTCATTATTAATTAGTTTAAAGTCTTTCGTCCATCATCTATCGTCTTTTCTCTTTTGTCCTTATTCTTTCGTCCAACTTCCAATTCAACCACAAAGCCCACTAAGTTTATGCAAAGCTCACAAAGCCATTGCTCACCATTCACCAATCACAGTTTTTAATTCTTCATTTTTAATTTTTTCCAATTCATCATTACCAATAAACATAAACCATCTAATAACTTAGCAAGAGCAACTTACAGCCTTTAGGTTACAGTAAGTAATATTGCAATCATTAGGAATTGAAATGAAAAAGCTAAGTTTTTTAATTATTGCTGTTATTGTTTTGGTATTTCATGCGTGTACCGAAAAACAAGAGGTTGTGGAGCAAACCCACGAAGATGGAACCCCAAAAACGGTAGTAACTTATTTAGTAGAAAACGACCAAAAAATAAAACTATCTACAAAACAGTTTTACAAAAACGGTCAACTCGAGTTACAAGGCGATTTTGACAAAGATGGTAAAAGACATGGCGCTTGGATTTATAACTATAAAACTGGCACGAGGTGGAGCGAAGCTGAATACGAACATGGCTTAAGACAAGGCGAAAGTGCTGTTTACTACGAAAACGGCAAGCTCAGGTATAAAGGCAAATACAAAGAAGATAAAACAGTTGGCAAATGGTTTTTTTACGATGAAAAAGGAAACCTTGTAAAAGAGTTAATGTATTAGGTCGGTATTTGGTTTTAAGTTTGATAGGTATTCATAATTTTCTAAATTCACCTAATCACCTAATCACATTTTTATTCAACTGCAAAGAGCACGAACCTTCCGTAAAGTTCACAAAGCCACTGCTCAAAAATTCATAATTTTTAATTCTTCATTATTAATTAAATTTTTGTCCTTTGTCTTTTCTCCTTCGTCCAACTTCCAATTCAACCGCAAAGAGCACGAAGCTTCCGCAAAGTTCACAAAGTCATTTTTCCAAATCAAAATATACTTTTAGCCATTAGCCATAAGCCATAAGCCATAAGCCATAAGCCATAAGCCATAAGCCATAAGCCATTAGCCATTAGCCATTAGCCATTAGCCATAAGCCATAAGCCTTTTACTTTTCACTACTCCCAATTCAACATTAGCATTTACCTTTCATCAAACAAATAAAAATTAATTGTTTCGTAATTAAGTTTTTACATACATTTACACGCTTTAAAAATTTTTAAACTCAAATTATTTAATTATGAAGAAAATCTTTACTTCTATTTTATTTGCCTTTGCTCTTACGAGCTTTTCTTTTGGGCAATATTATGTTCTTCCGTTTATCAACGCAGGTGAGAATCCTGGTGGGCTAAACACAGAAGAAGACCAAACCGCAGCCTATATGTTAGGTAACTATACAGGCTATACTCAAGTTATTAACCCTGGCGCATCTCAATGGAGCGCAATGCAAACTGTTCCATTTGCTTTTGATTTCAACGGAACTTCAGTTTCATCTTATTATGTTTCATCAAATGGTGTTGTAACTTTTTCTACTCCAGGAGCTGTTCCATCTGATGTAAACGTTGCTATTCCTGACGCTTCAATTCCCGATAACTCAATATTGGTTTGGGGTTTAAATTGTACAGGTGCTAATGATGGGGTTATAACCAAGACTTTTGGAACTGCTCCAAATCGTCAGCATTGGATTACTTTGGCTTCTGCTTCTTGGAACGGAATGAACGTTGGTATTTCTGCTTGGGCTTACTGGAGTATTGTAATTGAAGAAACATCTAACAATATTTACATTGTTGATGCAAGAAACTATGCTCAAGCTGGTGCTGGTCCTGCTTTAACTGCAGGTTTGCAATTTGATGCAAACAATGCTTTATCGCTTTCTGGTTCTCCTGCATTTGCTTCCGTAAATAGCTTGGCATCAGGAGGTTCAGATGTTGGCCCTGCTGATAATACTTATTATGCATTTATTCAAGGAACTCAACCACAGTATGATTTTGCTGGTAAAAGTGTTGATATGGATAATTTCTTAAAAATAGGTGATGCACCATTCGAAATTAAAGGTACTGTTACTAACTTGGGTACAGAGACTATTACTTCTTTTGATGCTAATTATACCATCAACGGAGGCGCCGCAGTAACAGAATCTATTACAGGTGTAAGTATTGCTCCATTAGCCGAGTATCAATTTACTACAACTGCAAGCTGGAATCCTACAGTTACAGGCCCTTATGATATTGAAATTTATGCCTCTAACCTAAATGGTAATGCAGATCAAAGCACAAGCAATGATATGGCAATGGGAAGCGTAGTTGTTGTTGACAAAACAACTGATAGATATCCTTTGTATGAAATATTCACAAGTTCTACTTGTCCTCCTTGTTTAGCAGGTAACCAAAACTTTCATAGTGTAGTTGCAGGTAAAGAAGGTGAATTTGTTGAAATTAAATACCAACAAAACTTCCCAGGTACAGGTGACCCATATTGTACTGCAGAAGCACTAAATAGAAGAAATTACTATGCTGTAAACTCAATTCCTCGTATGGAGATAGATGGAGGATGGGATGAAAATGCTCAAAGCTTTTCCAATACTTTACATACAGAGGCTACCAATGTACCTTCATTTTTGGTATTAAATGCTACTCATAGCATCGATGTTCCAAACCAAACTGTAACAGTAGATGTTGATTATGAAGCATTAGCTGATTTTCCAAGTGCACAAAATGTTTTACACGTTGCTATAGTTGAGAAAAAAACAACCAAAAACGTTAAAACTAATGGTGAAACTGAGTTTTTATATGTGATGAAAAAAATGTTACCAAATGATAATGGTACTACCCTAGGTGCTATTGCAAATGGAGCAACTGATTCAAAAAATATTTCTTTCACTTTTGCTGGAAATTACAGATTACCTGCTGATGGTCAAGCTGCAAGTTATATTAATGATGCTACAGAACATTCAGTTGAAGAATTTACTGACTTAGCTGTTGTTGCTTGGGTGCAAGACAATGCTACTAAGGCAGTTTTAAATGCTGCAAACTCTGTTCTTTCAGAATTTGTTAGCGTAAACGAAACTTCTATTGATGCAAAAGGCCTTAAACTTTATCCTAACCCAACCAATGGTAACTTATTTGTTGAGTTAAATGCTGAAGTTGCTGGTGTTACAAACATCAAAGTAATTGACCCAATCGGAAAATTAGTAAAAGCTCAGTCTTTTAACACAACTTCTGGTGCACAACAATTACAATTAGATTTAGAAGGTACTCCAGCTGGAATGTACTTTTTAACAGTAGAAGAAAATGGTAATATTTCTACCAAAAAATTCTTTGTTTCTAAATAATAATTAGAGTTTTTTAAAATTAAAGGCCTTCTGTTTCCAGGGGGCTTTTTTTTGCTCTAAACTTTCATAAAAGACATAATTTAGACCATTAACCTTCATTTTCTAAAGTGATTAAAATCACTGGACACCATATTGCATAACTGTATTTTTGGCTAAAATTTTTACATGTTAGAAATATTAGGTTATGTAGGTGCTATCGTTATCGGGTTAACATTGGGGTTAATTGGTGGTGGTGGCTCCATTCTAACAGTTCCGGTGTTGGTTTATCTCTCAGGTGTTACAGCTGTAACGGCCACAGCATACTCTCTTTTTATTGTTGGTTTTTCTAGTTTAGTAGGTTCAGTAACCTATATGCGAAAAGGCTTAGTAAGTTTTAAAACCGCCTTAATATTCGGAGTCCCCTCAATTATTGCTGTTTATATTACTAGGAGATACATTGTTCCAGCAATTCCAGATGAGGTTTTTACTCTTGGTTCTTTGCTTGTTACCAAAGACATTTTACTGATGTTGATTTTTGCTGTTCTCATGATTTTCGCTTCTTACTCAATGATTAAAGGACGAAAAGAAACTGAGCAAGAAGAAGTAGAACAAAAGTTTAATTATCCCATGATAATTCTGGAAGGGGCTGTTGTTGGATTGTTAACAGGCTTGGTTGGAGCGGGCGGTGGTTTTTTGATTATCCCCGCCTTGGTTATACTCTCCAAACTTCCCATGAAAATGGCCATAGGAACTTCATTGCTTATTATTTCAATCAAAAGTTTAATTGGCTTTACAGGAGACCTAGCAACAAGAGAAGTTGATTGGGCTTTCTTGGCCATTTTTTCTGCTTTAGCTGTAGCAGGAATTTTTTTAGGAAGCTATTTATCGAATTTTATTCCCGGAAAAAAACTAAAGCCTGCCTTTGGTTGGTTTGTGCTTATCATGGGAGTTTATATACTAACCAAAGAATTATTTTTTTAATTAAAACCTAACTTTATGAAAGTAGAACAATTGTATACAGGATGTTTAGCAGAAGCTGCTTACTACATTGAATCGAATGGAGAAGCTGCTATCATTGATCCTTTAAGAGAAACAGAACCGTACATTAAAAAACTTGAAGAAAGAGGTGCTAAATTGAAATACATTTTAGAAACTCACTTTCACGCAGATTTTGTTTCAGGCCATTTAGATTTAGCCAAAAAAACTGGTGCAACCATAGTTTTTGGTCCAAATGCTGTTGCTGAGTATGATATTCATGTTGCAAAAGACAACGAAGATTTAAAACTTGGTGATGTTACCATCAGAGTTTTACATACACCTGGCCACACCATGGAGTCATCTACATTTTTATTGATAGATGAAAATGGAAAAGACAATGGAATTTTTACCGGAGATACTCTTTTTATTGGTGATGTAGGTAGACCTGATTTAGCCGTAAAAACAGACTTAAGTAGAGAAGATTTAGCTAGACACTTATACGATTCAATCTACAACAAAATTATGCCTTTGGCAGATGATGTAATTGTTTATCCTGGCCACGGTAAAGGTTCGGCTTGTGGTAAAAACATGAGCGATGAAACTACTGATACCCTAGGTAACCAAAAAGAGAAAAACTACGCACTTCAACCAATGGAAAAAGAAGAGTTTGTAGAAAAAGTTGTTGATGGTTTAACCCCTCCACCACAGTATTTTCCTAAAAATGCTATGCTAAATAAAAAAGGTTACGAAAGTTTCGATTCTGTAATTGCAAAAGGATTAACTGCTTTAGATCCAGATACCTTCGAAGATGTTGCCAATGCACATGAAGCTTTGATAATTGATACAAGATTGCCAGAAGAGTTTGTAGCTGGTTTTATTCCAAATTCAATTTTTATTGGTGTTGAAGGTTCATTTGCTTCTTGGGTTGGAACATTAGTTGTTGATTTACAACATCCTATTTTATTTATTGCCGACGAAGGCAAAGAAGAAGAAGTGGTTACCAGGTTATCTCGTGTTGGTTACGACAACACCATCGGATTTTTAAAAGGTGGCATTGAAGCCTGGAAAGCTGCAGGCAAACAGCTAGATTACATTAAAAGTATAAATCCACATGCTTTTGCCGAGTTGGCCGAAAAAACTAAAACACCAACTGTGGTTGATGTTAGAAGGTATTCTGAGTTTAACCAAGGTCACTTGCTAAATGCTAACAATATACCTTTAGATTATATTAATGATAACATGTCGAGATTTAATAAAGAAGATGAATATTATGTTCATTGCGCAGGCGGGTATCGCTCTGTAGTTACTGCTTCGATATTAAAAGCGAGAGGATTTGATAATGTGGTTAATATTGAAGAAGGGTTTGGCGGAATTCAAGAAAAAACAAATCTTCCAATTGTAACTGATGTATTAGAACCTGAAGCATAAGTTCTTTGTTTAATTAACAATAAACAAAAGCGCAAGGAGATTTCTCTTTGCGCTTTTAAAGCTTAAATAAGTATCTAACCAAACTAAAAACCATGAAAGTATTAATTCCAACAAATTTTTCTGAACTATCAGACTATACCATGGGTATTGCCTCGAAAATGGCGCAAGCCCTCGATGTAGAAGTTCATGCATTAACTGTAGTAGATGCTCCAGATGATAGTATGATTGGAAGTTCAGGCAGAGAAATTTCTGCGGGCTGTATGGATACTGAGGTTATTCCTGTATCTGAAGAGCTAAAAAACCAATTAAAAGTTTGGACAAACAAATACAAACTAAAAACTTTACCCGTTGTAAAAAGTGGCGATAGAATTAACCAAATCATCAACTATATTGATGGCGCAGGTATTGATTTAGTTTTGGTTGGAACCCACGGGTCAAAAGGATTTAAAGAGTTTGTTGAAGGATCGCAGGCTGAAAAAATTGTAAGGCTTTCAAAAGCTCCAGTAATCAGTATAAAAAGCTTTGATGAAACCTTAGACCTAAAAAATATTCTATTGGCTTCGGAGTTGGTAAAACAAGAACATAGCCATCTAAACGTGTTAAAAGAGCTTCAAAAAGCATTTGGAGCCCATTTATGGCTGGCAAAAATAAACACACCAAAAAACTTTGACACCACGAAACACATCAAAAGAAAAATGGCAGAGTATATTGAAGAGCATCAGCTCGAAAATGTTACTCCAGTAGTTTATTGTGCAGATAATATCGAAAAAGGTATTGAGCAGTTTACCGAAGATTACAAAGTTGACCTAGTTGCCATTGGCGACCATGGCTACACAGGTATTAAATATATTTTTCACCATAGTATTTCAAAAGATGTAGTAAACCACATTCACCACCCAGTACTAACCTTTAAAATTCAACCATCATGATAGATTTAATTAACCAACTAGTTTATGAGCCTTGGCCTTGGTACTTTGTGGGACCTGCCATTGCGGTAACCCTTTACCTCATGCTTTATTTCGGTAGAGAGTTTGGAGTTTCAGCCTCTTTAAGAGCTGGCTGTGCCGCTTTAGGAGCAGGCAAATATTCCTCTTTTTTCGATTTTGATTGGAAATCGCAAAAGTGGAATTTCATGTTTGTTTTGGGTACTGTAATAGGAGGGTTTATTGCAACCTATTTTATGAACTCTTATGGTGAAGTAGCTATAGCACAAAGCACCAAAGATGCTTTAATCTCAATGGGAATTGAAAATCCAGGTGCAGATTACCTTCCTCCTCAATTATTTGATTTCGAAAACTTTGGAATAGGAATGATACTGTTTTTGTTAGTCGGAGGATTTTTTGTAGGCTTTGGAGCCAGATATGGCGGAGGTTGCACTAGCGGACATGCCATTAGTGGTTTGAGCAACTTGCAATTACCTTCTCTAATTGCAGTAATTGGTTTCTTTATTGGTGGTCTTACTATGACCTATTTTATTTTACCTCTTATTTTTAAAATGTTGCTTTGAAAAAGCTTCTAGCCATATCATTAGGATTTTTTATCTACTCTTTTGCTTTTGCACAGGAAGAAGAAGAGCATAATGTTAAGGTAGCCAACAAAACATTGTCAGATGAACACGCTACCCCAACGTGCGATAAATTGATGAATGTTTTTGAAGAAGGTTATATGGCAGGCAGAGTACGTTACTACTTTATGAATACCAATCACCTTCCACATAACGAAAGTTATTTTGCAAATGCAATTGGTGGGGCATTGGCTTACCACACAGCTGTTTACAAAGGCTTTAGTGCAGGGTTAAGTGGCGTTTTTGTTTATAACATTGGCTCAACAGAATTTCATGATTCTCTAATATCAAGAAATGAGGTGGAGCTTTTTGATTTAGTTCACCACAACAATAAAAATGATTTAGATAGACTCGAAGAACTTTATTTGGCTTATGAGTGGAAAAACAACAAAATAAAAGTTGGTAAACAAGATATTACTACCCCAATGGTAAATATGCAAGATACGCGCATGAAACCTTATGTTTTTAAGGGAGTTTGGGGAAATTTTCAATTATCAAAAAACACAAAATTAGATGCAGGTTGGTTTACCCAGGCTTCACCACGTTCTACAGTTCATTGGTATAATATTGATCAAGCCATAGGAATTTATGGCCAAGGTTTTAACACAAATGGTTTAGAGTCAGATTACCAAGGCAACATTAACTCAAAAGGATTGGGCATTGTAGGATTATCAAACGAATTTCACAATTTAAAGTCTCAAATTTGGCTTTTTCACATCAACAATATTCTCAATTTATACTTTGCCCAATTCGATTACGAAACCCAAATTAAAAATCACACTTTGGTTTTGGGTTGGCAATCGTTGTATGAAAATGCCCACCATAATGGAGGCACTTCAGATCTATCACACACTTATTATAACCCAAACCAACAAGCATTTTTAAACTCGGTAAGAGTAGGGTTAAAGGGCCAAAACAACATGATTTCGTTTAACACAACCCATATTGCAAATACTGGCAGGTATATTTTTCCAAGAGAGTTTGGAAGAGAACAGTTTTACACCACTTTACCTCGAGGCAGAGTGGAAGGTTTAGGAGGAGCAGCCCAAATGGTAATAAGGTTTGATGCGGATAAAATTAAAACCGAAAAATTTACAGGTTATGCAGCTCTTGGCCGAACATTAACACCTAACCACTTTAATTATAACTTAAATAAATATCAAGCATCAGATTTTGACCAACTAGTAGCTAGTTTAAAATTTAAGCCCCGCAAAGGAGAACAAGGTTTATCGTTAACGGCTTTATACATAATTCAATCATCTTACCATTTGGCAGATGTAAAAGATTTAGAAGTACACCAAAATTTCCATCAAATTAACCTAATAGCCAACATCAAATTTTAAAATTATGAAACTCTTAAAATTTTTAATCGTCGGAATATTTTTCGGAATCGCACTTTCAAAAGGTGAAGTAGTTTCTTGGTTTCGCATTTACGAAATGTTCAGATTCGACGCCTTTCATATGTATGGAATAATTGGCTCTGCAGTAGTTATGGGCGTAATTATTGTTTGGTTTATGAAACGTACTTCTATGAAAAGTATTGATGGAGAACTAATTCGGTTTACCCCTAAAAAATTCAGTATTCCAAGGTATATTTTTGGAGGAACCTTCTTTGGCCTTGGTTGGGCTATGGTTGGTGCATGTCCTGGTCCAATGTATATTCTACTGGGTAAAGGCTATTTTGCCATACTAATTGTAATATTTGGTGCTTTGGTTGGCACGTTTGTTTATGGTTTACTTAGATCAAGACTTCCTCATTAAACTCAATTGTGCCAAATAATCATTATTTGGTCCTTTTAATATCAGATTGCATTTTAATCCGCAATCTTCAGCTATTTCAGTAAGTGTATCAAAGTCAATAAACAGCCAAGGAAAAGGTTGATCTACTTTTTTCTTGTAACTAATTTGGTATTCAATTTCACCGTAATAACCATTTCCATAGTCTTCAGGGCTGCCGCCGGCTAATTCTATAATGTCAGCAGAATCAATAAAAATTTTGCCGTTTTCTTTAAGAAGAGTTTTCAAATGGTTTAGCAAAAGCTCGCAATTATCAAGAGATCCAGATATGCCAATACCATTCATTAGTAACAAGATAGTTTCATATTTCTTACCAGAGTAACTAAATATGTTGTCATTCAGTACATTTTTTACGCCTCTTTTTTGCATGATGTCACAAAAAACATCTGAAATTTCTAAGGCATCAACCTCAATATTTTTTTGCTGAAACCAAAGTGCATGAGCACCAACTCCAGCACCAACATCTAACACCGTACCTCTTGATTTTATCAATGCCTGCTGCTCAATCTGTGGCATTTTATCAAACTCCCTGAAAAAATATTCAGCTTCATAATCTTGTACATCTCCCAAATTGGTAGCTACCGGAAAACCAAAAGGTTTTTTTGTCTTGAAATAATCCAAAAGTGCTTTTTCAAACCCTGTCATAACCTGCAAAATTGTGCTAAAAAAATGATTTTCATCACTTTCAGATACCAGATTTTGCCAAAGGTGATGTTAATCACAATACCTTAAAGCCAATCAATCTAATTTAGTTCTATTAAACCAAATCAACATTGTTATGTCACAAAAAAATCATCAAATTTTAATTATTGGAGGAGGAACTGCTGGTATTACCGTAGCTGCCCAATTTTTAAGAAAAAATAAAAAATTGGAATAGCCATTCTTGAGCCATCTGAAAATCATTATTACCAACCCGCTTGGACTTTAGTAGGAGCAGGCACTTTTGATTATAAAGACACAGAAAGAAATGAGTCAACCTTAATACCAGAAGGCGCAACATGGATTAAAGAATATGCCGAAACTATTAATGCCGAAGAAAACTCAGTAACCACCCGCAGCGGAGATGTTATAAAATACGAATTTTTAGTGGTTTGTCCAGGTATTCAAATCGACTTAGATGGAATTGAAGGCTTAAGAGAGTCTCTTGGTAAAAATGGAGTTTGTTCAAATTACACCGATCCAAATTATACTTGGGAGGTTTTACAAAAATTTAAGGGAGGTAACGCATTATTTACACAACCCGCAACTCCAATTAAATGTGGCGGCGCCCCCCAAAAAATAATGTATTTAGCCGATGACTATTTTATTAAATCTGGTGTTAGAGATAAAACCAATGTAATTTTTGCTACTCCGGGTACAAGTATTTTTGGAGTAAAAGAGTTTGCTGAAACCTTAACCAAAGTGGTTAACAGAAAAGGTATTATTCTAAAATTTTACCACAAGTTGGTTAAAATTGATGGAGAAAACAAAAAAGCAATTTACGAACTTACTGCCACAGATGAAAGTAATTGTATCATCACAGTAAATGATGACAATAATATTATTCAAGAAGATATTGTAGGAAAAACTACCCTTACAATTCCTTTTGAAATGCTGCATTTAGCTCAACCTCAATCTGCACCAAATTTTGTAAAAAAATCTAAAATTACACATCAAGATGGAGCAAGTAAAGGTTGGGTAAAAGTTGATCAAAATAGTTTGTAAAACCCTGATTTTCCAAATGTTTTTGCCTTGGGCGATGTTGCAGCGCTCCCAACTGCTAAAACAGGGGCTGCTGTTAGAAAGCAAGCGCCAGTTGTAGTAGATAACATTTTAAAATTAATTGCTCACAAAACTGCAGATAACAAGGGGTATAATGGATATTCTTCTTGTCCATTGGTAACTGGTTATGGCAAAATGGTATTAGCTGAATTTGGTTATGGTAACAAGAGAATGAGTGACCCATTAATCTCAACTTTTGTAGATACCACCAAAGAACAATGGAGCATGTGGATTCTTAAAAAATATGGTTTGCCGTATTTATATTGGAACCTGATGTTGCGAGGAAAAGCCTAATTTTAAAGGGAAGCAAAAGCTTCCCTTTTTTTTTTAACTTTATTAGGCTAAATTTTTTATTTAATAAATTTTGGGCAAAAAACTATATTTAATTTAAGGACTTAAACCCTAAAGCCGACTTGTTTGATTAAAAAAAAATTTTTTCCAATTAATATTTTCCCTTAAGCTGGTAAAAATCCTAAGCAAAATTTAAATTTATTTTATAATAAAAAACTCAGACCTTCTGTTTTGCCTTTGTTGATCTGTTGTACAAATAGGTTTTTCCTCATCACACTTGCAATCAATATTAGGGTTTTGCTCACCATAACCATTTCCAAATACCCGCTCTTTATTTACTATTTTACTCTTTATATAAGAAACTGTTTCTTTTGCTCTTTTGTTAGATAAAATTAAGTTATAGTCTTCTGCTCCTTGACAATCTGTATAAGACTTAACTTCTAGGCGCCAATTTGAATTATTTTTTAGCAGTAAAATATATTCATCAATTATCAATTTTGATTTTTCAGTTATTGTTGCCTCATCAAAGTCAAAATAAATAGGACCTAACTCAATCACTTCTTCATCTTTTTGGTCGATACTTTCCTTCGTATCATTAGTTTGCGCTACTACTGGTTTAATTGAATCTTCCAAAATTGTTACTGGGCTTTTATTTAACTCCATTATTATAATTTGGTCTATTCCATTTTCAGAAAAAATTGCTTTTGTAATTTGTTTTTTCTCATAACCAACTGCTTTGGCAATTATTGAAACTGAAATACTATCGAAATTTTCTAAAAACTCGTAAGTTAATGAGCCTTCAGCATTTAAAGTATCTTCGAGGTTTATAGTAAAAAATGAAAACTTAACATCATCAATTACATTTTTTGTTTCAGAATCTTTTGCCAATAATTTTAATGTTGGATATTGAATTTTCTGCAATTTTATTACTGCATTATATTCAAATGTATTTTCTAAAATCGTAAAGGTTAATGAGTCGTTATGAAACCCCATTTTTTCTACGTTTAATTTTACCTCTCCGGGAGACACATTAAATCTAGGAATAGTATCGCCTAGGTGTTTATTAAGCTCAGTTTTAATAATATTTTGTGATAATTTATATGAATAATCATATGTAGTATCACCATTTGGAAGAGAAACAATTAAGTTAATAAGATAGGGCTGTTGTAATTCTTCTTCCTTAGTGAAAAAATAATAAATATCATCAGAGCCTTTGCCTCCTATTCGATCTGAAGAAAAGTAGCCACTAGCCATTTCTTTATCCA